>JAUNOJ010000338.1 GCA_030531135.1 Sutterellaceae bacterium
GATGCACTTCGACGCCGACTTCGTTACAAAAGCGCATGACGGCAACATCCGAGGCAATGATCGCGTCAATCCCGGCAGATTTGGCTGCCGTGACCGTCATTTTCATCTCTTGGATATCGTCGTCGTAAATGACGGTATTGACCGTCAGATAACTTTTGACACCGTGCTCGCGGCAAATCGCAGCGACTTCCGGAAGGTTTTCCACGGTAAAGGCGCTTGAAGCGCCCGAGCGCATGTTGAGTTTGCCGACACCGAAATACACGCTGTCGGCGCCGGCCGCGACAGCAGCCATCAAAGCTTCGCGCGAGCCTGCCGGCGCCATCAGCTCAAGATCGTCGCGACTGAGCATTCCTGCTGCCATCAGAGGTTGTTTCCTTTTCCTTCACCCGCCTGTTCGGGAGTGCCGAGTTTGGTTCTGAAGAAGTTGACCACGCGAGAAATCACTGCCGGCTGATACCACGGCAAATCGCCGTGTTGTGCACCGCGCACGAGCACATAGTCGACATCGACCTTTTTGGCCTTCAATGCTTCATAAATGTCTTTGCTCTGCAAGGGACTCACGAGCTTGTCTGCCGAGCCGTGCATGATCAAAAACGGCGGCTCAGTGCCGTCTACATGCCCCATGGGGCTGGCGTGACGAGCTTTTGCAGGATCGGCCGTAATGGGAGCGCCCGGAAACGAACCGAAAGCCGGACCGTTGACCAACAAAGCTTCGGTGACGGCCGGAGACGAGTGAATCGCTTCCTGATTCAAGCCTTCGCCGATTTTTGTGACGTCCGAAATCCCGTAAATGGAAACCACGGCATTGACATCCGAATTCACGTTCAGATTGTCGCCGTTATCCCATCCCTTTTCTCCGTTGGTGGTCCCCAACATCTGAACAACATAGCCGCCGGCCGAGTCGCCCAATACACCGATGCGATCGGGATCGACGCCGAACTGCGCGGCATTGGCCTTGATGTAGCGCACAGCCGCCTTGGCGTCTTCAACGAGCCCCGGGAACTTCGTGGGCACGGCGCGGTATTCGAATGCCGCCACCACAAACCCTTCGCGGGCTAAGGCATAGCGCATTTCCAAAAACTTTTCATGATCGGCCGAGGTAAAGCCGCCGCCCGGGAAATACAGCACTGCCGGCTTTTTGGCCGAGGTTCTCGGCACAAAGATCGTCATATGTAACGGCCGCACGGCACGCTGCGAAATGATCTGGCGATAAACGATGCCCGAGATTGCATCGATTCGGCCGTCGGAGACCGAAACATCGGCCACTTGCGCACCTTGGCTGTAACCCATGAGTTTGGCGTCTTCGGCAGGCGTTGCCGCCATTGCCGAACCCGCAACGGTCAAAGCCGCGACGGAGCCGAGAACCAACTTTTTGATCGTCATAAAATTTTTCTCCCTATCGTCATAGACCCATTAAGTCTACGCACCGAACGAGGACTTCGCACGATCAATGAGCAAAACCGTTACAATTACAGAATATTTTGTCGAACCCGTTTCGACTTTTTTCTTGTCTGGAACTTGAACTATGTTTATTGAAAAACTCAATGCCCGAATTGATGCCGTCGACTCCATGCTTTGTGTGGGTTTGGACCCCGATTCCGCCCGCTTTCCCGAATGTGTGAAAGGTGCCGACGATCCCGTGTTTGAGTTTTGCCGCCGCATCGTCGACGCCACGGCTCCGTATGTATGTGCGTTTAAGCCCCAAATCGCCTATTTTTCCGCTGAAGCGAACGAGTCTTCTTTGGAAAAAATCATCGATTACATCCACAAAAACCATCCGCAAATCCCCGTTATTTTGGATGGCAAACGAGGCGATATCGGTTCAACGGCCAAGCAATACGCCCGCGAAGCGTTCGAACGGTACGAGGCCGATGCCGTGACACTTTCTCCCTACATGGGCTTCGATACGATGGAACCTTATTTTGCCTATAAGGATCGCGGCATTATTTTGCTTTGCCGTACATCCAACCCCGGTGGTGCCGATATCGAAGAATTGAAGGTGGGCGACGAAATGGTCTATGAACGCGTTGCACGCTTGTCTGCCAACGAATGGAACAAAAACGGGCAGTTGTGCTTGGTTGTA
>JAUNOJ010000339.1 GCA_030531135.1 Sutterellaceae bacterium
CGGCGATGCGCGACTACGGCAAAATGTACGAATCCGACCCGGAGGCTGCCGCACGCGCTCTGACCGCTGCCGGCTTTGTGATGGCAAGCGAATTGAGAAGTTGCGGCGTGGACTTTACTTTTGCCCCTGTTTTGGATTTGGATTGGGGTAAGAGCGAAATCATCGGGCACCGCGCCTTTGCGTTGGATCCCAGAGTGGTGACGCGCTTGGCGCGTGCCTTGACGCAAGGCATGTTGATGGCAGGCATGTCCAATTGCGGCAAACACTTTCCCGGACACGGCTACGCCGAAGCCGACAGCCATGTGGCGCTGCCCGTGGACGATCGCGAAGCCGGCAGGATCGAACACGCCGACGCCAAACCTTATACCTGGATGGGGATCGGTTTGGCAAGCGTGATGACCGCGCACATCGTTTATCCCACCTACGACACGGTGCCGGCAACGTTTTCCAAGCGCATCCTGCAGGGACTGTTGCGCGAGACCTTGAACTTCACGGGTTTTGTGTTTTCCGACGACTTGACGATGGCCGGAGCTCAAACAGCCGGCACCCTGACCGAGCGCGCGCAAGCGGCATTGGCTGCGGGCTGCGACGGTCTGATTTGTTGCAACGACGCCGATGCCGTCGACGAAATGCTGCCGCAACTGGCGTTTGAAGCGACCGACGTCTGGATGGAGCGTGCACACGCCTTGGCGCCCAAGGGCGAGTTTGTCGATCGCAAACATTTGCAACAAATGACGGTGTATCGCAAGTCGTTGGAACTTATGCAGTTGCGCTAAAGTTACGCTAACAATTTGGCAACCAGAGCCCGAAAATGATTATCGAATCTCTTTTAGATACCGATCTGTATAAATTCACGATGATGCAATGCGTGTTGCATCAGTTTCCCGATGCGCAAGTGACGTATCGCTTCAAGTGTCGTACCGAGGGTGTCGATATGAGGCCCTTTATCGACGAGATTCGAGCCGAGATCGATCATCTGTGTACGCTGACGATGACCGAAGACGAGTTGGCGTATTTGGGAAGTCTGCGCTTTATCAAAAGCGACTTCGTGGAGTTTTTAAGTCTTTTTCACCTCAAAAACAAGTATGTGACGGTGAGCGAAGACCCCACGGCCAACTCGGGCATTGCCATTACGATCGAGGGGCCGTGGTTGCATACGATTTTGTTTGAAATCCCGATTCTGGCGATTGTCAACGAAGTCTATTTCCGTCATGCAATGCCCGTGCCTGATCGTCAAGAGGGGTTGAAGCGTTTAAGAGCCAAGATCGAAATGATCAAAAACGAGCCCGATAACGGCAACTTGAAGATCAGCGACTTCGGCACCCGCCGTCGTTTCTCCAAAGCTTGGCAAAAAGAAGTGATCCAAACGCTCGTCGACGAACTCGGGCGCGGTTACTTTGCCGGCACGAGCAACGTCTTGTACGCCAAAGAGTTCGGCTTGATCCCGTTGGGTACCATGGCGCACGAATACCTGCAGGCCTGTCAGGCACTCGGACCGCGTCTGCGCGACAGCCAAACTTACGGTTTTCAGATGTGGGCCAAAGAGTATCGCGGCGACCTCGGCATTGCCTTGGCAGACGTCTACGGCATCAATCCGTTCTTGAAAGACTTCGACATGTATTTCTGCAAGCTCTTTGACGGAGCGCGCCACGATTCTGGCGATCCTTTCAATTTCGGGGAGCGCATGATTACGCACTATGCGGCCAACAAGTGCGATCCGAGGTCGAAAACTCTGATCTTTTCGGATGCCTTGACGGTGCCGCGCATTATCGAACTCTATCGTCGCTTTAACCACCGCATCCGTTTGGGGTTTGGAATCGGTACGAACTTGATGAACGATTTGGGGCCGACGCCGTTAAATATCGTCATCAAGATGGTGCGTGCCAACGGGCAACCCGTGGCCAAGATTTCCGATACGCCGGGCAAAGGCATGTGCGAAGACGAAACGTATCTTGCATATTTGCGTCAGGTGTTCGGGCTCGATCCCGCACCGTAATCGACAATCGTTCTTTTCTTTGCAAAGGCTGACAGCGTATCGTCTGTCGGCCTTTTTGCCGTGTTGCCTCTGATGGGA
>JAUNOJ010000340.1 GCA_030531135.1 Sutterellaceae bacterium
TTTTTTGAGTTTTTCGACTCGGACTATCTACGACGCCCACACTTATCGGTTCGTTTTCAAATTTTTAAAGAACTTCCGCTTTTCAGCGGCAAGACCGTAACTATAAACTAATTCGATCTTGTTTGTCAAGTCTTTTGAAAAACTTTTTTCGTTTTTCTCATTTTCATGTTGTTTAGGACATGAAAAAAGAGCTTTCGCTCTTGACTTGTTTTGTTTTCGTTAAGGCATATTGCCTAACGAGGTTGCGCATTATGAAGACTTTTTTCGCTCTTGTCAAATGTTTTTTGAAATTTTCCAAAAAAATTTTTCTATGCCCATAATTACGTCATACACGTTTCTTACTGACAATCTCGTTCAAACGTCCTTTCCGGCAAGGGTTTTGCGTTTGTTTCGAGGTTTCTATCGAAAAAAGGTTTTTTATGCTGCGTTACGACATCAGCCCGCTGGATCCGGAAGCCCATCTCTTTATTGTCGGCATCACGATCGACGATCCCACACCGGAAGAACAATATCTTCGACTTCCGGATTGGATTGCCGGCTCTTACATGATTCGCGATTTTGCATCTTGTGTTCAGGCCGAACAAGCTTTCTTGGGCGACAACCCCGTGCCGATTTCCAAGGTTGACAAATCCACCTGGCGCGTTTCTACGGCCGGCCGCAAAGAAGGCGAAGATCTCTACGTCTACTATCAGGTATGGGCTTTCGATACGTCGGTTCGCACCAACTACTTGGACAATTGCCGAGGCTTTTTCAACCCCGGCGCAACCTTTATGGAAGTGTTGGGCGCCATGCCCGGCAAGATTGCCGTCAATATCACCCCGCCCGTCGACGAAATGCATGCACAGGCTTTCAATTGGCGCGTGGCAACCGGCTTGAAGAGAGCCAAAGGTACGGAGCGTTTCGGCTGGGGGCTTTATGAAGCGGCGAGCTACGAAGAACTTGTCGACTGTCCGGTAGAACTCTCCGACTTCACGGTTTTGACATTCAAAGCCCACGGCACGCGTCACGACATCGTCTTTAACGATACCCCGGTCAATTTCGACGCTGACAAAGTCACAGCCGACGTCAAAGCCATTTGCGAAGCCGAAATCGAATTCTTCGAACCCGAAGCCAAAAAGTGTCCGGCCTCGGAATATACCTTCTTGGTCAACGTAGGCTCCAACCTTTACGGCGGACTGGAACACGCTAACAGCACAGCCTTGGCCATTTCGCGCAAGTGTCTGCCGTCAGTGCACGACAAGGAAAGGACCGAGGACTACAAAAAATTCTTGGGGCTCGTTTCTCACGAATACTTCCACACTTGGAACGTCAAACGAATTCGTCCGGTCGAATTCGTCGATTTGGATTTGTCACAAGAAAACTATACGGAACTGCTCTGGCTCTTCGAAGGCTTTACCAGCTACTATGACTCGTTGATGTTGCGTCGTACCGAGTTGATCGACGATGCCGGTTACGCCAAACTTTTGACCGAAGACACAAAGGCCGTTCTGAACTGCAACGCCCGACGCATGCAAAGTCTGGCTCAAGCCAGCTTTGATGCTTGGATCAAGTACTACCGTCCGAGTCCAAATACCGCCAACAGTCACGTTTCGTATTACCGTCAGGGTGCTTTGGCAGCCTGGGTGCTCGATGCCACGTTGCGTACCAAAACGCGCGGCAAAAAGTCTTTAGACGACGTCATGCGCTTGATGTGGGAAGATTTCAAAGCTGCCAAGAAACACTACAGCGGCATCGACTCCGACGATATTGCGGAAATCTTTATTCGCGCCACCGGCGTGGACGTCACCGATTTGCTCACGCAACTGACACAAACCGTGCTTGAAGTCGACTATGCAGCCGTCTTCAAGCCATTGGGAGTGGAACTCACGGAAACGAAACTTCCCAAGGAACGTTCGCTTCTGGGCATTTCGGGCACGGGCACCGATGCTGGCTTTGTCGTCAAGACCGTTTATGAACAGGAAGCGGCTCAGTGGGTGGGAATTGCCCCCAACGACATTCTCATTGCCGTTGACGGTGTTCGTATCAAAGACAATAACCTCTCAGAAATCCTCAATCGTTATGCCGAAG
>JAUNOJ010000341.1 GCA_030531135.1 Sutterellaceae bacterium
TTTTCAAAACCATCCTGTCGTGACGGGATAAACTTGAGTGTTATGTGTTTCGATTCATCATCCAATACTTTTCTTTTGAGTTGAATTGAAACCATGGCCACTCCCCGCTTCTACTGCCCCGACACCGTCTTCACCCTCGGCGAAAAAGCTCTTTTGCCTGAAAAAGCCCGTCACCACGCAGGCCGCGTCTTGAGAATGGTCGCAGGCGACACCGCGCTTTTGTTTGACGGAAAAGGCAACGAAGCCTTGGGCCCCATCGCATTTGAAGGCAAGGACGCTTGGATTGTTGTCAACGAACTTCGCAAATCCGAAACCGAAAGCCCGGTCGACATCACTTTGGTACAAGCCTTGGTAAGTCCCGAAAAACTCGACTGGATCGTGGAAAAAGCGGTGGAATGCGGCGTCAATCGCATTGTGGTGATTCCTGCCATGCGAAGCGTCACCAAGCTTTCGGGAGAGCGTTTGACCAAACGATTGACGCATTTCAACGACGTGGCGCTTTCTGCCGTAAGCCAATGCGGCAGAGCCGTGGTGCCGGTTGTGGAATTTATGTCTTTGGAAAAAGCCTTGGCGTTGGAAGCGCAAGCACGCTTTATCTTGGCGCCGGGCTCGACAGATGCACCCAAACTCACGGAATTGAAGTCCGTGATCTTTGCCGTGGGACCCGAAGGCGGGTTTGACGAAAAAGAAATTGCGCTTGCCCTCGAAAAAGGCTGGCGAGCGGCTTTGATTGGTCCGAGAGTCTTGCGCACCGAAACCGCAGGGATTGTGGCGGCAACGTTAGCCAATGCGGCTTCGGGCGACTGCAAGTTCCTCTAAATGCGACTTACTTGATCTTGGGCTCGGGTTGCTTCTGAGCCCAAATCCAAACCGCAACGCCCAAGAGCAACACAGGCAAACTCAACCACTGCCCGCGAGAAAGGCCCAGAAGTCCCAAACCTAGGTAACTGTCGGGTTCTCGGAAGTACTCCACAATGAAGCGAGCCACACCGTAGCCCATGCAGAAAAGCGCACCCACGGTGCCGGGCTTGCGAGGCTTGGCTGAATAAATCCAAACGAGCGTAAAGAGAACAATGCCTTCAAGCAACGCTTCGTAAAGCTGCGAGGGATGTCTTGCAATCAACGTGCCCGAATTCTGAAACACCATCGCCCAAGGCAAATCGGGACTTGCGGCACGTCCCCAAAGTGCCCCGTTGATGAAGTTACCGAAGCGCCCGAACATCAATCCCGGCGCAACCAACGGTGCCACAAAGTCGGCCACGGTAAAGAAAGTCTTCTTGCGAAAACGCGCAAACACGGCAATAGCAACGATACAGCCCACAATGCCGCCGTGCGCACTCATGCCGCCCTGCCAGACCTTAAAGACGTCCAAGGGGTGCGAGAGATACCATTCGGGCTGATAGAAAAGACAAAAGCCCAAACGGCCGCCCAAAATCACGCCCAGAACGCCGAAAAAGAGCAGATCCTCAAGATCTGCCGCCGACATATTGCGCCAAGCGTCCTTGGCACGTTTGTGCCCCAGAACCCAAAAAGCGGCAAAGCCCAAAAGGTACATCAGCCCATACCAATGCACGGCCAAGGGGCCGATGGAAAAGGCAATCGGATCAAAGTTCGGAGCGTACATAAAAAGATTTGGAAAAGTTAGGCGATGGATTCGTCGTCTGCCAAATAGCGCCATTGACCGAGCGGCAATGCGCCCAAACGAATATTGCCGATGCGAACGCGCTTTAAACGCGTCACTTTAAGCCCCACGGCTTCGCACATACGACGAATCTGGCGTTTCTTGCCTTCTTGCAACGTAAAGCGCAATTCCGACTCGTTCATCACGTCGATGCCGGCAGGTAGCAACTCTTTGCCGTCAAGACTTAAACCGTGGCGCAACAGCGCAATGCGATCGGGCGACAACTTAGGCGGCACGGTGCCGTCCAAGTTAGCCACACGCACGATGTACTCTTTATCGACCGTACTTTGTGCGTCAATGATGGTTTTGGCCACGCGCCCGTCTTGCGTCAAAATCAAAAGACCGGTGGAGTCGATATCCAAGCGTCCGGCAGGCACAAGGCTCA
>JAUNOJ010000342.1 GCA_030531135.1 Sutterellaceae bacterium
GCTAATCTGATAGCCGTGCCAGAGCGATCGGAGCTGTTCAAGACTTTCGGCTTTTTCGATAGGAGCCGGCGGCAATGTCGGAAACTTTGCCAAAAAGCCCGCACGATAGGCATACAAACCGATGTGGTGATACACGGGCAAGCCTTCGGGCAAATCGACGGGACCGGCTTTAAACGCGTCGCGCGGCCAGGGCAGGGGTGCGCGAGAGAAGGTGAGCGCTCGGTCTTGGGCGTTTAATTCCACCTTCACCACATTGGGATTCATAAAAGATGCCGTATCGGCAATGGGGTGCGCAGCCGTAGCAATGGCGCAGTCGTCGGACTCGGCCAAAGCTTGTGCCACCGCCGTGATCACCTTGGGCGGAATCAAAGGTTCGTCGCCTTGAACGTTTACCACGATTTCGTCTTCACCCAACCCCAAAACGCGTGCGGCTTCAGAGAGGCGATCCGTACCCGTCGGGTGGTTGGGGTCGGTCAAAATCGCACGAATGTCATACTTGGCGCAAGCATCCACAATGCGTTGATCGTCGCAAGCCACGGCCACCGTGGCGGCACCGGCTTCGATGGCGCGACGCGCCGTATGCACCACCATCGGAATGCCGGCAATGTCGGCCAAAGGCTTTTGCGGCAGACGGGTAGAGGTCATGCGCGCAGGAATCAAGGCGGTAAATTGCATGGTTTTTCTCGAGAGAATTACTTGACCGGAGCAACACGCGCGGCCTTGACTTCGTCTTCGGTCAAGTCGCGGGCTTCTTTTTCGAGCATCACGGGAATGTCGCCTTCCATGGGGTATCCCTTGGCGCACTTGGCACACTGCAATTCGGTCTTGTCCAAATTGAAACGAACGGGACCCTTGCAAATCGGGCAAACGAGAACTTCGGTTAAACGGCTGTCCATTTGTTTTACTTTAAAAAGGATTAGTGGGTAATGGCTTCGGTAATCGGCACGATTTCAAGGTGCTTTTTCTCGGCGGCTTCGTAGAGCTTTTCCACCACAAACTGCACGAGATAGGGATCCAACTGCGTTTCCAAATCCACCGACCAGATACGTCTGTCTTGATTCATTTCCGGATTTTGGCGAATCTTGACCGCATCTTTGCCGGTTACGAAAATGTAACGTGCGTCGCTTGTCTTAAAGGGATTTTCCGAAAAGTCGTAATGATCCCCCAAGGCCATCGTCTGACCTTCGATTTCGTGCGCCGAGAGCATTCTAAAAAAACGTTCCGGCGCGGCAATGCCGGCAGCGGCCAACACTTTGGCTTCTTTTTCGGCAATGCGATGCGCCAAATCGTCCAAGGGGCGCGTCTGACCGTTGGCAATACGAACGGCATCTCCCATTTGGCTTGTGGCGGCAAAGCGCGGTGTACGGCTCGTGATCGTTTCTTCCGTGGCGTTCAAAATAATGGCGTCCACCGAATCCAGGCGTTCGGGCAACTCGCGCAAAGGTCCGGCGGGCAGCGCCCAACCGTTACCGAGACCGCGCGCACCGATGACGGCCAATTCCACATCGCGCGCCAAGCGTTTGTGTTGCAAACCGTCGTCGCTGACAATGACATTGACTTGCGGATTGGCTTTCAAAAGCAATTGTGCCGCAGCCACTCTGTCGCGTCCGACAGCAACGGGAGCTTCGGAGCTTTGCGCAATCAAAAGCGGCTCGTCGCCCACATCGTTGGCGTTGGAATCAGGTTCGACCAACTGCACCGTATCGACCGAGCGACCGTAGCCGCGGCTGATGATTCCGGGCGTAAAGCCCGCGGCGCGCAGTTCTCGGACAAGCGTAATGGTAATGGGGGTTTTGCCTGTGCCGCCGACATAGATGTTGCCCACCACGACGACGGGCACGGGCAACTCGACCGGAACGATCTTTTTGGCACGCGAGCGCGCAATCGACAGGTAGATGAGCGACAAAGGATAAAGCACAGACGCCACCGGGCCGCGATGAGCCCAGACTTTGTGAAGCGTCGTTTCAATGGCGGAGCGCATTAGAAAAGCCTCCGCATACTAGGTTGTGGTTCCGGTTGAGGGTGTTCTGACGGCATTGTGTCGTAAGTTAACGCGGGGTGTCTT
>JAUNOJ010000035.1 GCA_030531135.1 Sutterellaceae bacterium
AGCTCCGGCATGGCGTTGGAAAGGCCGCCTGCACCGATATCGTGAATGGCCAAAATGGGGTTGTCTGCACCGCTTGCCCAGCAGCGATCGATCACTTCCTGAGCACGGCGTTCCATTTCGGGGTTGCCGCGCTGCACGGAGTCAAAGTCAAGGCTTTCGGCGTTGGAGCCCGAGGTCATGGAGCTTGCAGCGCCGCCGCCCAAACCGATGCGCATGCCCGGGCCGCCCAACACGATCAAAAGCGTACCGGGTTCAAGGGTGTGCTTGGCCGTCTGATCTTCGCGAATGTTGCCGATACCGCCCGCAAGCATAATGGGCTTGTGGTAGCCGTAGCGGGTTTCGCCCACACGGGCTTCGAACACGCGGAAGTAACCGAGAATATTGGCGCGGCCGAATTCGTTATTAAAGGCTGCTGCACCGATGGGGCCTTCGGTCATAATCGACAAAGGCGTGGCGATGCGAGACGGAGCGCCATACTTCACATCGGCGCCGTCCTGAGACTTGCCCGTCGTATCCTTGTCGTTTTCCCATTCTTGATTCAAGCCTTCAATGTTCAAGGACGAAACGGAGAAGCCGCAAAGACCTGCCTTGGGACGTGCGCCGCGCCCCGTGGCGCCTTCGTCGCGGATTTCGCCGCCCGAACCGGTAGAAGCACCGGGGAACGGACAAATCGCCGTCGGGTGGTTGTGGGTTTCGACCTTAAAGACCGTGTGGCAAGGTTCGAGACGTTCTTCAAACTTGGAGCCGAAGGTATCGTCCTTGCTCGGGCGCGTATAAAGACGCGGCACCGTGGGACCTTCAAAAACGGCAGCGTTATCCGAATAGGCAATGATGGTGCCTCTGGGCGACTTCTTGTGCGTGTCGCGAATCATGCCGAAAAGCGTCTTTTCCTGATCGACGCCGTCAATCGTAAATTGGGCGTTGAAGATCTTGTGACGGCAGTGCTCAGAATTGGCCTGCGCAAACATCATCAATTCGACGTCGGTGGGATTGCGACCCTGACGGCCGAAGGCATCCACCAAATAGTCGATTTCGTCGGGCGCCAGCGCCAAGCCCAAATCCACGTTGGCCTTTTCCAAGGCTGCCTTGCCGCCAGCGACGATATCGACCACCGCCATGGGTTTGCCGGCCACGTCTTTAAAGAGAACGGAAGCGTCGACATCAACGGGCATCACCGTTTCGGTCATGCGATCGTGCATCAGTGCCGTCAAGGCAGAGAGTTCTTCTGCTTGGGGCAGGCAAACGTCAAAGGTCAAATCGTAGCGAACACCGCGCTCGATACGTTCCACGGCATCGATGCCGCAGTTGTGCACGATATCGGTGGCTTTCGATGCCCACGGGCTGATCGTGCCCAAACGGGGAACGACCAGGAATGCGGCGCAAGAATCGCCCTCTTGAGCCGGATCACCGTAGTCGAGCAAAACGTTGAGGCGTTCAATTTCCTGCGCGGTCAATTCGCGCGTGGCGTGCACGAAATGCACGTAGCGGGCGCGCACCGAGGCCACACGGCTGTCGCGAGCCTTCAATTGACCTAAGAGACGTTCGGCACGGAAAGCCGACAGGGCACAGGAACCGGGAATCTGAAAAACGACGGAAGCGTTGGACATGGGATAAACGAATGCCTTTTAACGAAAGGAAAATGTGCAAACGAAATCGTTTGCAGTTGAATGGTTAATTTTAGCCGATTGCTCGGCGTCTCGCCGATAAATTTCGTGGCTCAAAAAACACGAAAGCCCTCGAAATTCGTGGGCTTCGTACGCATTACTTCTTGGTTTTGAGCGCGGCAAGACACGCAAACGGATTGGGCTTGGCGACCGTCTCTTCGGTTTCTTCGGTCTGAAGCAACTCGCGATCGGGCTCGCAGTCGTCGTGTTGGGCAAACTGCGGCAACGACAAAATGATTTCTTCTTCTACCCAGTGCGCGATATCGAACTTGCGAGAGCCCACGACGATTTCAAATTCTTCGTCGTCTTCGATGGGCATGGCATCGGCTTCTTTTTCGGTCTTCGTGAACAAAAAGGGCACCGTCTTTTCGATGCGAATCGTCACGGGCTTGGAGCAGCGCACGCAGGCGGTGACGACCGTGGCGTCCAAAATCAAATCGGCGCCTGCCAACTCGCGGCGACCGGCCGTACCTTGGGCTTTGTAAGAGACCTGAATGTCCTTGGCGACGCCCTCTAACAGCGAGAAAGCTTCGGGCAGATCGGCTGCGGTGAGCGTACCTTCGATGGTGGAACGCGCGCGGGACAGTTCGAAAATATCAACGTATTGCATGAGCGGATATGGATGGGGTTCGATGAACTTCAGAGAGCCTTTTGCGTCTGGCTCGATTTTTGTCGGCGAAGTGTAGCGGGAAATGCGGCCTAACGCCAATACTGCACGGATTATTTCAAAATACGCATCGAAGGAAAAACGCAAACAAAATTGTTGACAATGTAAATAAATTTGCTTACAATGAGAGAGTTCTATTTGAAGGGAGCTCCTTATGAAGCATAAAACCTTCATCGATGAACTAAGGGCCGCAGGGGTAAGGATTGAAGACGGCACACGCCATCTCAAGCTTTACTACAAGGGCAAGCAAGCCACCTGCCCGCGGCACCCAAGCCAAGAAATCTCCGACGTTTTCGCGAAGAAGATTAAAAAACAGCTTGGGTTACCTTCTTAAAAAGTTCGTTTGATGAACCGAGGGCTGGCTTCCCTCGAATTCATCAAATAAAAACCAACCTAAAAGAGAAAAAGGATCAAGACCGTGCCGTCTACTTATCGCTTTCCAGCGCAAGTTGAGTCGAACGGTGCTGGTGGATTTATCGCATCGTTTAAGGATGTACCGGAGGCTTTGACTGAAGCCCCAACGATGGAGGAGTTAAAGGCAAACGCTGTTGATGCTCTCATCACAGCTATTGATTTTTATATTGAAGATCACCGCCATTTTCCTGAACCTTCACCAGTCACCGACCAAGATTTAGCAATTCAACTCCCGCCGTCTGTTATTGCTAAAGTGATGCTTCTTAATGCCATGGTGGATACAAATACCCGCCCCATCGATCTTGCCAGAAAATTAGGTACTTCTAGGCAAGAAGTAACGCGAATTACAGATTTGCATCATGCTACAAAAATCGATACCATCGCCCGAGCACTTTACGCTTTAGGACGCCAACTGAATATTTCAGTTTCTGCTGTATAACAATTTCCCTTCAAATGAACACTGAAAGAGCCTCGGCAATGTCGGAGCTCTTTCTTTCAATGATGTAAATACCTCATCAAAACTTTTGTGCCAAGGAATTTAGGAGTCGCTTTTTGTCCACGAATTACGACGAAAAAAGCGATTTAGGGCCAACTGTAAAGCACGCTTTTTCGCTCCAAAGGCTCTACACTGGAAAAAGGTAAACGTTTTTTGAGAGCCGATGATGTATCAACCGAAAAAAGCCGCCGAAGTAGCCGCCTACCTGCTGTCCAAAGCCGGCGGCACCATGAGCAATCTCAAGCTCATGCGCCTAATGTACTGGGCCGATCGCGCTTATTTGCTCGAGCACCACTCACTTCTGACGGGCGACCTCTATATTCAGATGCATTCCGGTCCCTTATTGTGCCTGACATCGCAAGTCTTGCCGATTACCGCTCGGGGCTCAAGCATCCCGGATTTGTGCCGGAGGATTCCGACTTCTTGAGTCCGGCTTCGATTGCCGTCATCGACAACATTTGGGAAACTTCGCTTTCCTACGATATGGAAGTGCCCGATATTCGCCAAACACCGCTGGAAAAAGTCTTTTGCGAGTGGCACTACCCAAATGAAGGTGTTATGCCGTTGCAGTTTCGCAATGTTCTCTTTGCGCACGGGCAAAGCGAGGCAGAAGTTGCGGCAGCATTGTTATCGTTGCAAGAACAAAATGACTATCTGCACCTCATTAAAGATTTGATGTGACGAAACGCAGACCAAAAGAAACCCGCCGGTCAACTGCCCCGGCGGGTTTACCTTTTTCAGAACCTAAATCCTAAATCAGGTTCCGGTTACCACACATAACGCATACCGACGCTATAGCGATAGTTCTCCTGATAATCCGAACCGTTGGCGCGCGTCAACGAGCCGTAGAACGACATACGATCCGTGGCATTAAACTGAGCACCCACACCGTAGGACACCCACGTACCGTCCAAGTCTTCCGTCAGATGCTGTGCGGCATTGGCGCCTTGCGTTGCCGTGGCCTTCGTTTCGCCCAAGAATTCATGGTTAACGGACGCCGTCAGGTAAACGGAACCGGCGTTGTCGGCAAAGTTGGCACCTGCCTGAACACCGATGCGGCCCACCAAAGAGTCGAAGTTGTCCTGTTCGATCTTTACACCATTACTTGCCGTGTAATCGTCGCCGTTGACAAAGCTGTAAGAGAGTTCCGCCTGAGGCGTCACATAGAACATGTCGGTCAAGTCCCAACGATACCCCACTTCGGCCGACAAACCGATGGCGGCGTTATCGTACGAGGCGTTATAGCCCGTTGTCATGTCGACGTCGGAATCCATGAAGCCCATACGGGCAATCATGTCCACATAGCCCCCGCAGGCAAAGTTTGCCGTGCCGTAAACAGCCAAGTTGTAGCTATCCGTATCAATGCCGCCCGTCGTGAATTCGGAATCGCTGTCGGTATAACCGAACGCCGCACCCACGATCCAATTGTCATTGACGCGAACGTCGGCACCGACTTGCAGGCTCGTGGCCTTGACCTTGGTGGAAACCGTATCGGACACCTTGGCTTCGCCACCGTAGACGCGTGCCCACGTACCGATGGAGCCTTCGCCGTTACGCACTTGGCCCAAACGGTCGGACACATGATTGACTTCATAGCGCCATTGTGCCATGTTGGCGGCGTTGGCGTGACGCGTTGCAGAGAGTTCAGCCGATTGCGCAGAGCCGTTGTCGTAGACGATCTGGTCGCCAACGATCTTCCAGCCGGAGGTCAGGGCGCTGTTTTCGCCGCCGGAGAGCGTAGCTGCCGTTGCGGCATCATTCCCTGTTGTCTTTTTAATGTCAACAACCTTTGTTTGCTTGTATTGCTCCAACACGGCTTCAGCAGAACCGAGTTTTGCCGTCACGGCGCTACCGGCGAAGGCCGAGAGATTACTTACCTGATTGTCGGCAATCGTTACGACGCCTTCCTTCATGTCGTTAAAGACGACGGTAGCATCGGAACCGGTCAATTTATTCAACGTAGCCGTAGAGCCTTCTGCCAATTTGAGCGTTGCATTGGTCAGACTCAGTTCGGCAGTGGAGTCTTCGTCGGTACTGAAAGCGACACTTCCCTTCTGGACATTGAGTGTCGTATTTTGCGCATTGAGCTTGCCAGCCGATTCAATTGCCTGACCGTTGGCGGCACTGATATTGACAACGCCTTCGGACTGTCCTTCACCGACATTAAACGTCACTTCCGTTTTAGCATCCTGATAAAAGGCCTGACTGTCGTCAGCCGTACCTGTGGACGTGATATTGATGACGGGTGACGTGATCGTCATCTCGTTAGTAACTTTATTCTTATTGTCCACCTGAGCAACGCGAATCCCCGACTGCGTTCCCTCAAAGGTGGCGGAACCGGTACTCGTGATCTTGACTTCACTCTTGGAATCGCCTCCTGTCGCCTGCTTATTCACGAACAACCCAGACCCGTATGACGACTTCAGCAACAAATGTTGCGTATTGATCGTCAAGGATGCAGTGCCAGCCACACGACCATCATTCGTGTATTTGTTGTCATACACAGAAATAGCCGCTTTTTGATCCGGCCCAGGAACGGCGTTGGAAACAATTTCAATAACCGGTGCATCCAACGTTAACGAAGCAGAGGCTTGAGTCGTAGGCGTAGTGTTGTTATCAGCCACGATAGCACCGACCATCACCGTGCCGGTATTGGAAGTGATGCGAATAGCCTCAGCGGCCTTGATTTCAATAGCTCCGGATTTAACACTGGAATTTTGAACCATCACGGCGTTGCCATCGTTGACCATATTGATGGTGACCGATCCTTTGGCATTGATTCCGATCGTGCCGCCCATGGCGTGCAAAGCAATCGGATCCTGCCAAAAATTTATATCGTCCGGATAGCCAACCTTAGCGGTTGTAATCGAAATATTCAAATCGCCGATATTGGAAAAGGTCACTTTTCCCCCGTATGTTGCATGTATCGCATCCACACTGGGCTGTCCCGATTGGAAAGCATCCGTATTTTCACCGTCAGTTCTATTGTAGGTTCTGGCAGGATTGTTGATATCCAAAGTTATCGAATCCAAGTTCGATACTTTGATTTCACCCGTCCCTGTGGCTTCGAAAACGCTCTTCCACTGCGCATCTACAGTTGTCGCCAGCGTATTTCCTTCTTCGCTGATTCCCTTTACGGTGACTGGCTGAGAATCGGCTTTATAAGCAATTTGACCTTCTTTAGCAACTCCGGCATCGCCCATTTCAGGCTGAGGCAAAACGTAAGCCCCTGAAATTTCTGTTTTAGGTGCTTCATCAGCCGCATAAACGCTTGCTGTAGACAAAAATGCCAACCCGACGGCGGCGGCAATTGCGGAATATTTCATTTTGTTTCTCTCCCAAGTTTTAATCGGCTCCCTAACGCCGATTGACAAGGTCGTTTTAGTATCCCCACAGGAACATCCCGTCAAAGCTTTTTACATTTGATTTTTCTACTCGATCAATTAGAAACCCCAAAAAACATGGGGAGGGTAAGATAACCGTAAATAATATGCTGTAACATCTTGAAACATTCGCGTACCATCCCTACAACATTTTTTAACGTCCATTTCGCAAATCTGCCTTCTGGGCTCGGATCATTGCCAAAAACCGCAGAACAGTTCCAACGCCCTGCCGCTTCTGCCCCTACCCTGTCCGATACAAAGCATTTTCTGATTAACCTCCTAAAGACGCCGTACAACCGAATCCACGCCTATATGCCTTGTATTTCTTTAGAGACATTGCAAGAGTGAAGATTTGATTTTGTCCGTTTTGCCGTATCGATTGTCTGTTTCTCGCAATGCAAAGTATGCAAAAAAGTCATACACTTAAAATTGTCTTAAGTCCAAAACAAACTCGATTTGTTACCCCGAAAAAAGGACCTGACAACACACATTGAGGAGAAATGTATGCAACGTCGCGATATGCTCAAGACGGGCTTGGCGAGTGCCGGACTTTTGGCCGGTGCCGCAACAAGCGTGCAAGCCGCCGCACCCAAGCAAAACAAAACGCAAAATTGGGATGTGGTCGTGGTCGGTGCCGGCTTTGCCGGTATGTGTGCAGCCTTGGAAGCTGCCGAACAAGGCGCCAAAGTGGTGCTTCTCGAAAAGATGGGACGCCCCGACGGCACCACCGTCTATTCTTCGGGCTGGATTGCCGCAGTGGGCAGTCGTTTCCAAAAAGGCCACCCCGAAGATAACGAAGAAGCGTTCTTCAACGACATGATGAAGCTCTCGGGCTATCGTTCCGACCCCGAGCTCATCCGCGTCTACGCACGCGAAGCGGGTCAAGGCATCGACTGGTTGGCCGATCACGGCACGCCCTTTTACCTTTGGGAGAACCTCCCCGCTCCCGAACTTTCCCGCTGTCTGATCTCTCCGGGCGACGGCATCACGGGCGGCTCGAAACTTATTCGTTGCTTGATGGCGGCCTTGGAAAAGAAAGGCGTGCCGATTCACTACAACGCCAAAGCCGTGGAATTGATTCACGACGACTGCTACAACGTCGAAGGCGTCTCTTGCATCACGCCCAAGGGGCGCGTCAACTACAAAGCCAAAGGCGGCGTGATTTTGACAACGGGCGGCTACGGCGCCAACGTCGCGATGGTGACGCAATATATCGGTCCTTGGGCCTCTCGCTTGATCGTGCGTGGGTCTCCCTGGATTACGGGCGAAAACATCATCATGGCCAATCAGGTCATGGCCAAGCTTGTCAATATGGATCAGTTCTACGCCGGTCCCATTACGCCCACGGGTCACGCCAACCCGTCGCCCTTGATGCACGCGGGCTACGGCATTCAGGTCAACACCCAAGGCAAGCGTTTCTTGCCCGAAACGTGGTTGCAGGTGCCCAAGGCCAAAGCCATTGCCGAAAGAACGCCTGACAATATGAGCTATATGTTGATCGGGCAAGATGCGGATAACAACGCCAACATTTTGACCAATACGATCAAGCGCTTCGACCGCTTGGGCTACAAGGTCTTTAAGGGCGAGACGATCGAAGAAGTCGCCAAGGCCGCGGGCGTTCCGCCCAAGGCATTGGTCGAAACGGTCAAGGAATTCAATAAGGCCGTCAAAGCCGGCAAAGCCAAAGAGCTCGATCCCCCGTACGACTACGACGAACCGCATGCTTTGGAAACGGGCCCCTACTACATGATTGCTGCCGCAGGCGGCATGGCAAGCACGTTCGGCGGCCCCAAGATCGATGCCGATGCACGTGTGGTCAACTTCGAAAACCAGCCGATTCCCGGTCTTTATGCTGCCGGTGCCGCTGCCGGCGGCGTGTGGTATCAGGACGATATCGGCGGAAACCAGTTGGGCGGCGGTATGGTCTTCGGTCGTGTGGCCGGTCGTCATGCAGCCAAACGCGCCAAAACGCGCGCCTAACCCCACGATTCGAAGGAGAAAATCATGACAAATTTGAAAACTTTGATCGTCGGTAGCGCGCTTGCGCTTTTGGTTGCCACCGCTGCAACGGCTGCCGACAACTTGGCCGATCGCCACGTGGCGCGCGGCACGGACTGTGTCGCCTGCCACAATACCAAGACCCCGAAAGCCGGTGCCACGGTCGATACGGCAAAATGTTCTTCGTGCCACGGCAATTTGGATAAGGTAGCCGAACGCACCCAGGCCAAGAAACTCGATCCCGATCCCCATTACAACCACTTGGTGGGATTGAATTGCAACGAGTGCCACAAGGGTCACCAAAAGAGTGTCAACATGTGTGCACAGTGCCACAACCTCGACTTTAAGGTCCCGTAATTTCGGTTAAACTCAAAAAGTCGATCGGCGTCGGTTCCCCATCGAATCGACGCCTTTTTTTTATTTTCGAGTCTTAGGAAATGTCTACGCACCTCACCGCTTCTCTTTGGCCGAGCAATTTTGATCCCGATGATACGACGCTCCCCGTTTCGGCAACCGTTGTGGATCGCATCGACCCGGCAACTGCAGGCGACCTGTTGCATCGTCACGTGACAGGACAATTGAGCGTGGCAGTTGAAGGACTCTCGGGTATTCAAACCGAGCAAGGCCTTTGGATGATTCCTCTGGATTGCGGCGTCTGGATTCCGCCGGGACAGCTGCACAATGCCGTCTTGGGCACGGAGAGCCGCATGTTTTCTTGCCACATCCCGCCTGCACTCACATCTGTTCTGCCCGATCGACCGGTGACGATCATGCTTTCGAATTTGGCGATCGAACTCATCCGCACGCTTGCAGCCCGAGAACTGCCGCTTGCACGAGCCAAACGCATCGGCGCCGTGCTTTTGGACGAATTAAGCGAGGCTCGCCGATTGCCGATCAACTACGCCGTAATGTCGCATCACCCCGTTTTGCGGGAAATTGCCCAAGCGTGTACGCAACCCGAATACGCCGCCTACAGCAACACGCAGTGGGCGCAAAAAGTGGCGATGTCGGAAAAAACGCTTTCTCGTTTGGTTTTTGCCGAAACCGGTATGAGCTTTCAGAACTGGCGACGCCGCATTCGACTGTTGGCGTCTTTGAATGCTTTGGCGCGCGGTAAAAGCGTAGAAGCCGTGGCTTTTGATGCGGGCTACACGACGCCTTCGGCTTTCATTGCCGTCTTTAAGAAGCTTTTTGGGGAGACGCCCGGAAATTTTTTCAAGCGTTGATTGGGTACAATAACGCCCATTATGACCAATACGACACCTCTTATTCTTGCTTCGAGCTCCCGCTATCGCCGCGAGCTCTTGGATCGTCTGGGCTTGGACTACACGTGCCACAGCCCCGATGTGGATGAAACCCGTTTGGAAGGCGAAACGCCTGTTGACTTAAGCCGCCGTTTGGCGCGCGCCAAAGCGCAAGCCGTGGCCGCACAGTTTCCCGGCGCCGTTGTGATTGGGTCCGACCAAGTCTGCGACTTAAACGGCACCGCCTTGGGCAAGCCCGGCAACTTCGAGCGCGCTGTTGAACAGCTTTCTCGCATGCAAGGCCAAAAGCTTGTCTTTCACACGGCCGTGTGCGTAGTGCATGCCGACGGCACCTTTGAAGAAACCGTGAGCGACACGGTGGTTCAGATTCGCAAGCTCTCTCAAAAGGCAATTGAAAACTACATTCGCCGTGAAGAGCCCTACGACTGCGCAGGTTCTGCGAAGATTGAAAAGTTGGGCATTGCCATCATGGAATCCGTTTCGAGCGACGACCCCACAAGCCTCATCGGTTTGCCTCTGATGCGCGTGACTTCCATGCTTGCCCGCGCAGGCATTGACGCCATCGACGGTTTGTCGGATACGCTTTAAGGAAACTTCAGAGATGTCCGGCATTCTTTACCTCTTACCCAATCGCATCACCGAAGCTGCCGAGTATGAAACGCTGCCGCAAAGCACACTGACTGTTGCCAAGTCATGCACGCGGTTTCTGGCTGAAAACGCCAAAAGCGCTCGCGCCTTTTTAAAGGACGTCGGACATCCCAAACCTATTGCCGAACTTGAAATCGTCGAAATCGGCCACGTGCCCGATACGGCGCTGTTCGATCTTTGGCTCAAACCCTTATTAGACGGCGTTGACACCGCCATCGTCTCCGAATCGGGTTGCCCCGGCGTCGCCGATCCCGGTGCAGGTCTTGTGTTGAGAGCGCATGAACTCGGCATCGCAGTCAAACCCTTGGTGGGTCCCTGCTCCATTCTCTTAACCCTGATGGCAAGCGGCATGAACGGCCAGCGTTTCCGCTTTCTCGGCTATCTTCCCATTCACGACGATGAGCGCGCCAAGACCTTAAAAGTACTTGAAATCGAAAGCCGCAAGTTTTCGGAAACGGAACTTTTCATCGAAACGCCCTATCGCAACAACAAGATGCTCTCGGCCATGATCGAAACTTTGGCTGACGACACCTTGATCACGGTTGCAACGGATGTCACCGGCAATGAAGAAAGCTTGGTGACAAAAAGCGTGAAAGACTGGCGCAAGACCAAACCGGAATTGCCGAAACTTCCGACCGTTTTTGCTTTGCTGGGGACCGGGCGCGCTCGTGGCGAAGTACGCGAACACAAACCGACCTTAGCGAACAAACCCAAAATCATTGACCGCCGCACAGCAAAAACCGCGAAGCCCGGTAAGACCTCGCGGTATCGCTAAATTTGGACGCGGCATCGGCCGGGAATCGAAGTTCCCTGTTATATGTCGCCGATGGCTGGCCCTGTTTCTGAGTCGTTGAGCTTAATTCCTCACGTCGTGTCTGGCAAATCGAACGGCCAAAAGAGGTCAAC
>JAUNOJ010000343.1:0-928 GCA_030531135.1 Sutterellaceae bacterium
TGGTGCGTTTCTGGATCATCACGTTTATTTTGGTTTTGATCGGGCTTTCGACCTTAAAGATCCGCTAAATCGATACGAGAAGCAAACGCTATGCAAAGTCTCAGAATTCCCAACGGTCACAGTGCTTTGGTTTTGGGGGCAGGCGCCTCGGGTGCAGCTTGCGCCAAACATCTTTTCCATCGCGGTTGGAAAGTGAGCGTGGCCGATACGCGCACGGCGCCCCCGTTGGGCGACTTGGCGACGTTTGTGGGAGACGACTTCACCTTGGCTTTGGGCGGCATGCCCGCTGAGCTCGTCACGCAAGAAACGGACTTGGTGGTGATGAGCCCCGGTCTTTCTCCCTACTACTCTGCCGCAGCCCCGATTGTGACCAAGGCTAAGGAGTTGGGCATTGACGTCGTGGGCGAAATCGAGCTCTTTGCTAGAGAACTCAAGCGCCTTAAAGCCTATCGCAAATACGCTCCCAAAGTCATCGGCATTACGGGCACCAACGGCAAAACCACCACCACGACCATGGTGGGTTTGATGGCGGCCAACGGAGGCGTTTCCGTGTGTGTCGCAGGCAATATCGGCCCCAATGCTTTGGCAGAACTTGACAAACACAACGAAGACGATACGTTGCCCGACGTCTGGGTGTTGGAACTCTCAAGCTTTCAGTTGGAAACCACTTCAAGTTTGGCGTGTACCGCAGCAACCTTTTTAAACCTCACGGAAGACCACGTGGATTGGCACGGCTCGATTGATGCATACGCTGCCGCCAAAGCAAAGATCTTTGCTCCGGCAACCGCACGTGTGGTCAACCGCGACGACATCGTGAGTCTTCGTGAAGGGAGCGACTTTGGGCGCTCATTTGGCGACAGCGACCCGCAAGCGCCCGGGCAGTGGGGTGTTACGGTTGAGAACGGCATTGAGTGGCTCAGCAAAATCG
>JAUNOJ010000343.1:938-2058 GCA_030531135.1 Sutterellaceae bacterium
TTCCCGTCACGGGAAAGAAAGCACAGTTGGCGGCAGAAGATCCCCAAAAATCTCTTTTGATGCCCGTTGAAGCGCTTCAGATCAAGGGGCGACACAATGCCATGAATGCTTTGGCTGCTCTGGCCTTAATCGAAGCTGCGGGACTGAATTTGGCCAAAGCGCTTCAGGTGTTAAAGACCTACCGCGGCGAAGCGCATCGCGTGCAGTCCGTTTTGAAGGTGGGCGACATTGAATTTATCGACGACAGCAAAGGCACAAATGTCGGAGCCGTGATTGCCGCCCTGACAGGCTTGGGCAAGTCGGGCCGCAAATGCGCCTTGGTGATGGGCGGCGACGGCAAGGGGCAGGACTTCTCGCCTTTGGCTGAGGTCGTGGGGCAGTACGCGCGTTTTGTGTCCGTGATTGGTCAGGATGCCGAAAAAATTGCGCAAGCCTTAACGGATACTGGCGTCGAAGTCAAAAACTGCGGCAAGGATTTTGAAGATGCGGTCAGAAGCGCCTATGGGGCCGCGCAAAGCGGGGACGCCGTTTTGTTATCTCCGGCCTGCGCCTCGTGGGATATGTTTAAAAACTATGCCCAACGCAGTGCCATATTCGTCGACATCGCGCACGCCATTCTCAAAGAATATGAAGAAAGCCAAAAAGTTGCCCGAGGTGACGACGATTTGCTTGCACCTCAAACCGACGCCGAGGCTTGCTGATGGCGTGGTGGGGCAAAAAGACGGATACGTCGGACAAACCCGACAGCTCCCAGTACTCGCAATACCAAGCTTGGATTGACGAGCCGATTTTGCACGGGCGCGGATCGACAGCCACGAGCCTTTATAAGGATAGTGGCCTGGATCGCAAGGTGATTTTGCTGAGCTTAGCGCTTCTGGCTTTGGGCACCCTCATGGTCTATTCGGCTTCGATCTCTTTGGCCGACAGCCCCAAGTACAACACGACGCAATACCACTTTTTGGTGCGCCATCTCTTTTCGATCGGCGTGGCGCTGGTGTGCGGTACCCTCGTTTATCGCGTGCCGATGCGTGTCTGGAATCGTGCGGCGCCGTATTTGGTGGCCATTTCCGTCATTTTGCTCTTTTTGGTGCTGTTGCCCGTCTTCGGGAAATCGGTCAAC
>JAUNOJ010000036.1 GCA_030531135.1 Sutterellaceae bacterium
GAACCACCCTTAGTCATCTGACTGAGGAATCCTCTGCCTTCAGGCAAGGGAGGATGTCAAATTCGACTAAAATGCCGTAAGAAAAGGCTTTTCATAGGAAGTTTTGCCATGAGCATGATGCAAGGCTACACATGCATCGAGATTTCGCTCTCCCCCGTTGCCGACGAAATGATTCGCCAAGCAGCTCGTCTTCGAGAGATATCCGTTGCCGCCTACATTGCCGAGAGTGCCCAAAAGCTTGCGCAAGAAGACATTGCCACAGCGCGCGCACTCGAAGGTCCAACCAATTGCTTTGTGCTTGAACGCGACGGCGGTGAGCAATTCGCCAATGCTTACGATAACGAACTTGAAGAGTCGCCCACCATGATCAAAGGGCGCCGCTTGGCCGAGTCTATCCCCGACATTAAGCCCAAACCTGAAGATCTCTTTTAGTTACACAAACGAAAATCCGACCTGCCCGCAAAGGGAAAGTCGGATTTCTTTTGTCACGGCAAGACCCCATCGGTTTTAACCGAACAAGGCCCTCGAGACGATTAGAAGTTTTCAGCACGAACCTGCTGGAAGGCCTGCGGGTGAGCGCACACCGGGCAGATTTCGGGAGCGGACTTGCCGATCACCAAGTGACCGCATTCGCGGCACTGCCACATCACTTCTTCGCTCTTGGCAAAGACCTGCTTCATTTCGATGTTGTTCAACAACTTCAGGAAGCGTTCTTCGTGCGCCTTTTCGATGGCACCGACCATACGGAACTGAGCGGCCAATTCGGGGAAGCCTTCTTCTTCGGCCGTCTTGGCAAAACCGTCATACATATCGGTCCATTCGTAGTTTTCGCCGCTCGCGGCCGACTTCAGATTTTCGGGCGTCGTTGCGATCCCTTCCAAGTGCTTGAACCAAATCTTGGCGTGCTGACGTTCGTTGGCAGCCGTTTCCATAAAGAGTTCGGCAATCTGTTCAAAGCCTTCCTTACGGGCAACGCCTGCAAAGTAGTCATACTTGTTGCGAGCTTGAGATTCGCCTGCAAAAGCGGCCCAGAGATTCTTTTCGGTCTGGGTACCGGCAAACTTGTTGGTCATGTTTCGTTTCTCCTGTTTTCGGGCGCTTTACCAGCACCCTTTTAAATAGACGCTCAAAAGACCGATACCTTTTGGATGGGGTCGAAGGTATCGGTCGATCATGCATAAGCAATATACCCTAATCTTCTCGAGAAGCGGGGACTTACGAGAAGAAAGACTTCATCTTATCGAGAAAGCCCGAACTCTGAGGCGAGTGTTTGCTGCCGGCTTCCTTCAAAGAGTCGTCGAACTCTTTGAGAAGCTTCTTTTGCTTGGCAGACAAATTCACGGGCGTTTCGACATAAACGTGCACGTAAAGGTCGCCCGGAGCCTTGGTGTGCAAATTGGGCACACCCTTGCCGCGCAAGCGGAAGACCTTGCCGGTTTGCGTCCCTTCGGGAATGCTGATACGGGCTTCCGTATCCATCGTCGGCACACTGACTTCGCCGCCCAAAGCCGAGGTGGCAAAACTGATCGGCAAATCGGCATGCAAATCGTCGCCGTCACGCTGGAAAATTTCGTGCTCGCGCACCAAAATCTGCACGTACAGGTCGCCGTTGGGGCCGCCGTTCAAACCCGGTTCGCCCTTGCCTTGGATACGAATACGCTGCCCGTGATTGATACCGGCAGGAATCGACACTTCCAAAGTCTTGGTTTTGCGCACGCGACCCACGCCGCCGCACTCGCCGCACGGATTTTCGATGATCTGACCCGTGCCGTGGCAGTACGGACACGTTTGCTGCACTTGCAAAAAGCCGCGGCTCGTATTGATCGTGCCGGTGCCGCCGCAGTGCGGACACGTCTTTTTGCTCGTACCTTCTTTACAACCCGAACCGTGACAGGTCTGGCATTCTTCCCAAACGGGCACGCGAATGTCGGTCTTGGCACCCTTGACAGCCTGCTCCAAGGAAATTTCCAAAGAGTAGCTCGTATCGGCACCGCGATACACTTGCGGACCGCGACGCTGAGAGCGACCGGCTCCGCCGCCGAAGATTTCGGAGAAAATGTCGCCGAAGTCTCCGAACCCGCCTTGCGCACCGCCGCCAAAACCTCCGAATCCGCCGAAACCGCCTGCGGCATTGGGATCGATCCCGGCCTTGCCGTAGCGATCGTATGCGGCGCGCTTCTGAGGATCGGAAAGCACGGCATAGGCTTCGCCCACGGCCTTAAACTTTTCTTCGGCCGCTTTATCGCCGTTGTTGCGGTCGGGGTGATACTTCATGGCCAAACGACGATACGCCTTTTTGATTTCATCGTCGGTTGCACCCTTGGCAACGCCTAGTACCTCGTAATAATCCTGATCAGCCATAAACTAACTTAAAAACTTCCGATTGCAGAATGAAAAAGGCCGAAAACGCTAAACACAAGCGAATTTTCGACCTTCTCCAAGTATGTTTCTTTTGAGTCGGAGAAAGGATTCGCATCCCTTCTCCGTCCTAGCCTAACGCGCGATTAGTGCTTGACTTCCTTGAAGTCGGCATCGACCACGTCATCGGGCTTGGCGCCGCCGGCAGCCTGTTCGGCACCGGGCTGAGCCTGCTGCTGTTGAGCGGCGGCTGCAGCTTGATTGAGCTTTTCGCCGATCTTTTGAGCGGCAGCCATCAGAGCTTCCACACTCTTGTCGATGGCGGCCTTGTCTTCGCCCTTGATGCGGTCTTCCACATCCTTGATGGCGGATTCGCAAGCGGCACGATCGGCACCGTCGACCTTATCACCCAAATCCTTCAAGGTCTTCTGAACCTGAGCCACTGCGGCATCGGCCTGGTTGCGAGACTGGGCCAATTCGAAGCGGCGATGGTCTTCGGCCTTATTGGCTTCGGCATCGGCCACCATCTTCTTGATTTCTTCTTCGCTCAAACCGGAGGAAGCCTTAATCGTGATGGTGTTTTCCTTACCCGTGGCCTTATCCTTGGCGTTGACGTGCAAGATGCCGTTGGCGTCGATATCGAACGTCACTTCAATCTGGGGCAAGCCGCGCGGAGACGGCGGGATGCCTTCGAGGTTGAATTCGCCCAAGAGCTTGTTCGAAGCGGCCATTTCGTGTTCACCCTGATAGACCTTAATGGTCACGGCAGGCTGATTGTCTTCGGCCGTCGAGAACACCTGCGAGTGCTTGGTCGGAATCGTGGTGTTGCGCTTGATCATGGCCGTCATCACGCCGCCCAAGGTTTCGATACCCAAAGTCAAAGGCGTGACGTCGAGCAACAAAACGTCGCGACGATCGCCCGTTAACACCTGACCCTGAATTGCAGCACCGATAGCCACGGCTTCGTCGGGGTTGACGTCCTTACGCGGTTCCTTACCGAAGAATTCGCGCACCACTTCCTGAACGCGCGGCATACGACTCATACCGCCCACCAAAATCACGTCGGAGATGTCGGAGGTCGAAGCGCCTGCATCCTGCAAAGCCTTGCGGCAGGGAGCGATCGTGCGCTGCACCAAATCTTCGACCATGCTTTCGAACTTGGCGCGCGTAATCGTCATGTTCATGTGCTTGGGGCCGGTCTGGTCTGCCGAGATGTAGGGCAGATTGATTTCGGTTTCCTGACGGTTGGACAATTCGATCTTGGCCTTTTCGGCAGCATCCTTCAAGCGCTGCAGGGCCAAAACGTCGGTCGACAAATCCAAGCCGTTGTCTTTCTTAAATTCGGTGATCAGATATTCGACCAAGCGCTGGTCGAAGTCTTCGCCGCCCAAGAACGTGTCGCCGTTGGTCGACAAAACTTCAAACTGCTTTTCGCCGTCGATATTGGCGATGTCGATCACGGAGATATCGAACGTACCGCCGCCCAAGTCATACACGCAAATCTTGCGATCGGTGTCGCCGGCCTTATCCAAACCGAAGGCCAAAGCGGCTGCGGTCGGTTCGTTAATAATACGCTTGACTTCCAAACCGGCGATGCGGCCGGCGTCCTTCGTGGCCTGACGCTGGCTGTCGTTAAAGTAGGCGGGCACCGTAATCACGGCTTCCGTCACGGCTTCACCGAGATAGTCTTCGGCAGTCTTTTTCATCTTGCGCAAGACTTCTGCAGAAACCTGCTGGGGAGCAAGCTTCTTGCCGTCCAAAACCTGCACCCAAGCGTCGCCGTTGTCGGCACGCACGATCTTAAACGGAGCGCGAGCCAAGTCCTTTTGCACTTCGGCATCTTCATAACGACGACCGATCAAACGCTTGACGGCAAACAACGTGTTCTTGGGGTTGGTCACAGCCTGGCGCTTGGCGGTTGCACCCACCAAGATTTCGCCGTTTTCCAAATAGGCAACGATGGAGGGCGTCGTACGGGCGCCTTCGGAGTTTTCGATCACACGAACCTTGTCGCCTTCCATAATGGCCACAGCCGAGTTGGTGGTGCCAAGGTCGATACCAATGATCTTTGCCATAGTCTTATATCCTCTTAACTTTGTGGCCCGAGATGCAGGTTTGTGATCTCTTTGAAATGCGCCTGCACGCTCGAAGCTCTAACTAAAAACCGTTACATTCAAGGGCTCTTTTTCTTCGGGGTCCCTTGACTCATAACCCCTATATGGGGACGCCCCGTGAAAATTCAACGGGGCGTCTCAAAGTTTTTTCATTCGGACTTTGCAACCGATTGTTTCGCGTTGTCGGCTAAGGCAAATTTAGCCTTGTGCCACGGCAACCATGGCCGGACGCAACACGCGATCGTGAATCTTCCAACCGCGCTGGAAGACCTGAGCCACGTGACCGGCCTGAGAGGCGTCGGTAGCAGGCACCATGGCAATGGCCTGCTGCGTGTTGGGATCAAAGGTTTCGCCCACGGGATTCACCGGCGTCATGCCGGAGACTTCCATGGCGTGCATGAATTGGCGTTCGATGGCCAAAAGACCTTCGCGCATGGGGCCTTCGACTTCGGCCGTCATTTCCAAAGCCTTTTCGAGGCTATCGATCACGGGCAACAAATTCTGGGCAAACTTTTCCACCCCGAACTTCTGGGCCTTTTGCACGTCTTCGGCACTGCGGCGGCGGACGTTGTCCATTTCGGCAACGGCACGCACGTAAAGGTCGAAATTTTCGGCAGCTTTCGCCAAGGCGTCTGCCAACTGTTTTTCAACGTCGTCCTTTGCCCCTTCGGGTTCGATCCCCATTTCCGGGGGCAGTTGGCTGCCCGAGGCTTGCTGGGCGGCTTCGGCAGCTTTCTTAAGCTCTTCTGCCGGATTCACTTCTTGTTTTTCAGTATTTTCTGCCATGACTGTAGGCTCCGTATGTGCCAAAAATTAAGGTATTTTGTTATATGGGGGCGCGCGAAAAATTTTTCAAGACCGATCGTGTCGAATTTTCACGTCGCTTTTTGTGCGCGTATCTTACGCCTGATTGTGAACGGCGTAACGCACAAGTTCGGCATAGAGCTTGCCTGCTGCGGGCTCGGCGTTCATGCACTCGATATAGTGAAAGTGTCCGCCGCCTGCGCTTTGGAAAATACCTTTGAGTTCTGTGGCAATTTCTTCCAGCGTTTCCAAGCAGTCGGCGGCAAAACCCGGACAAATCACGTCCAAGCGAGACAACTGTTCATGCCCCAGGCGCTCTGCCGTTGCGATGGCAGAAGGCTCCAACCACTTGGCTTTGCCGAATTTGCTCTGAAATGCCAATTCAACCTGATCGTCTCGCAAACCCAAAGCGGTTTGTAAAAGCTTTGCCGTTTGGCGGCACTGTTTTTCATACGGATCGCCCCTGTCGCTAGAAGCCTGCGGAATTCCGTGAAAGCTCATCAAAAGTTTACCGCCCTCGCCCAAGGCGCCCTTTTCACGCCAATGCGTTTGCACGCGTTGAGCCAATGCTTCGATGTAAGCAGCGTGATCGAAATAGTCGTTGATGCGCACCACCGGCACCGTCAATGAAAGTTTTTTGACGGCTGCGTCCACCGCATCGTAAACGGCTGCCGTCGTTTGCGTCGCATATTGTGCGTACAAAGGCAAAACAACGATGCGAGCAGGCTTTGTTGCCGCGATCTTTTCCAACACTTCGCCAATGCGATGCGTGCCGTAACACATCGCCCAGTCCACAGTGAAATCGTCCCCCAAAGCTTCTTGCAGCACCCGGGCAGTTTTGTTTGTAATCGCCATCAACGGAGAGCCCTCTTCGGTCCAGACCGTCTTGTAGCGATCGGCCGAAGCTTGCGCGCGTCTCGGAATGATGATGCCGCGCAAAATCGGCTGCCACAACAGCGGGTGCATTTCCACCACGCGCCGATCGCCCAAAAACTCCAACAGGTATTGCGCCACAGCCTCTTTGGTGGGTGCGGCAGGAGACCCGGTATTGACGATCAATACGGCGGTCTTGTCAGTGGCGGTTTCAATCCGGTTTTGATTTTCGGTCATGGGATGCGGCCTTTTTTCGGGGCAAAATCGTTTTCTCGCATAAAAAAGCGAGAGTTTTCTTATCTCCCGCTTCAATGTCAAAACGGGACAAAAGCGCATTTTGCCCCGTCAAACTTAATGGATTCTTTAAACCGTCTGAACAGCCACAGTGCGATAGCGCTTCCAGAGCACCAAAATCGCGCCGCCGATCAAGCTCATCCAGAACTTGCCGATCACCTGCCCCAAAAGGAATTCCAAGGAACCGAAAGCCATCGACAGGAAAATGGCCGAGTCGACCATGGAGCCTGCCAGCCCCGACAAGACCACGGCCCAGCCGAGACTGCGGTGACGCAGGGGCGTATAGACCAAAAAGTCGGCCAATTCCGAAAAGAGGAAAGCGCACGTCGAAGCCAGAATCAAAGAAGGTTCGGAAATAAAGCCCGAGAGCACGGCACCGGCAAAGATGCAGTAAAGCGCCCACTTGCCGCCCAAGAGTTGATGCACGGCGTCGCGCAACACCAAAGCGAGCCCTGCCACCAACACGGCAGACGGACTCATGATGCCCGGCCACACCGGAATGAGACACGGTCCGTTGGGTTCGCAAACGAAACCCACATTGACCACCATCCAGTTACCCAACGGGATGGTTAAAACGAAGAGTACGACGGAAAGCCACCCCGCCCAGTTGCGACTCAAATCGCGCTTGACAATATGCGACATATTGTTTTCCTACCGACCGCCGACGGTGCGTTAACCGACGCAGTCTTGTTGATTGTTGAAAGAAGTGGGAATTTTAAGGCAAAGGTGCGTTTGGGGCAATTGTCCGATTGCCGTAGTAGAACATTTTCCGAATACTGCAAGATGTTCTACTTCTATTGGAAGATTTTCCAAAATTCGTAAAATCTTCCAATAGCCTGTTGACACGAAAACCGCCATGATCCAAAGACGCCGCTACATCGAGCAAATTCGCCCGTTTTTCGAATCCGACCTCGTGAAGCTCGTCACGGGCGTTCGTCATTGCGGCAAGCGTACGCTTTTGCGGCAAATCGAAGAAAATTTTCATCAACAAAACAAACCGACGTTGCGGTTGGATTTTGACGAACCTTCCACCGCCAACGCCATCGACTCGATTTCGACACTCGAAGCAGTCGTTGACCAAGCGCTTTGTGCCGCCGACGGACAAAAGCTGTACGTCTTTCTCACCGAAGTTCAGAATCTCTCGGACTGGCATGTTGCCTGTCGTTCTCTGAGACTCAAAAACCTCTCGCTTTTCGTAACGAGCAGTACTTCGGTTGTGCTCACAAGAGAATTCACCCGGGAACTGAGCGGGCGCTACGTTTCTTTTCGCCTACACCCCTTTGTATACAAAGAACTTTGTGCCGGCAATCGTACCTATCCCGTCACCGGCTATTTGATGCTCGGCGGTTTCCCTCAAGTTCTTGATTCGGAAAAGAAGACTGCTACGCCGGCCAAGCTCAAAGCGATCGAGAGCTCGATTATGGGCGACATCGTCCGTCGCTATCGCATTCGAAAGGACGAGATTTTCCGACAGCTTGCGAACATCGTTTTGGCTTCCAATGCCCGGATTTTGAGTGCGAATGCCGTTTGCCATGCGCTCAAAGAAGAAGGGCACGACGTCACAATCACCACCGTCTGCAAGTTTCTGGATTATCTCAAAGAGACCTATTTGATCGATGCGGTGCCGATTTTCGACACCAAAGCAAAGCGAGCGTTGAGCTACTACGAAAAGTTTTATGCCATCGATGCCGGGCTATCCACTATTCGTCAAATCAACAATCGCCCGAATTTGACACGCAACCTCGAAAACATCGTCTATAACGAATTGCTCTACCGCGGCTACGCCCTACAGGTCTTTCGACACGACTCTCACACCATCGACTTTTTGGCCGTGAAAGCCGGCAAAGAATACTTGGTACAGGTCGCCTACAGCATAGCGGAGCCTTGCACGTACGAGCGCGAGTTTGCACCGTTTCACAGGCTTGATAACAGTCGACTGAAGATCATTATTACGAACGATGAGGCGGATTTCTCCACCTCAACGGTCAGGCACATTTGCCTGAAGAACTTTTTGCTGTCCGATGATCTTGAGTAAACCTTGTGGGCTTACCCAACGGCCTTACAGCCACGAAAAAATCGACTTCTTGGGCTCGGGTTTGGGTTGAGGCTTCTCCGTCTCCACCTTGGGATCAAACGCCGAGAAAAAGCGCATGATGCGCTCGGGCAGATATCCCAAGTCCCCCGGGGGATTGCCGCGCGGAAAACCGATGTGACCGCCCTCTTCGGGCTGCTCCAAGTACACGTCGGAGCTTACGTCCTTTTCTCCGGGCAAAGCCCACACGGGCAAAAACGGATCGTTTTTGGCGTTTAAAAGTAAGAGCGGCACGCGCACGCCCTTTAAAGCAGGTTTGGCCGAGCATTTCGTCCAATAATCCATAGCGCTCTTAAAGCCATGAATCGGCGCCGTATAAACGGAGTCGAAATCGTAGAGCGACTCGCATTTTTTCACTTGTTCCATGTCGATCAAGTCGGGGAAACGCTTGGCTTTGTCCAAAAGCTTTTCTTTTAGGGTCGACAAGAACATTTCGGCATAAAGCTTGTTGGCGCCTTTGTTGAGAATTTCGCTTCCGGCTACCAAGTCCACCGGCGCGCCCACGCTCACGGCCGCCGTCAGGAAACCGGCCTTTTCACCTCTGTCGCCCAAATATTTGGAGAGTTGATTGCCGCCGAGGCTGACGCCCACGGCATAAATGGGGGCGGTGATATAGCGCTCGTGCACGGTTTTCAATGCCCATTCGCAGTCGTCGCTATCGCCCGCAAAATACGCGCGCGGCAAGCGGTTGGGTAAACCGCCGCAACCTCTGAAGTGCGCAACCACACCTCGCCAGCCGCGCACCGCACATTCATGCATCAGGGCTTCGGCGTAGTGACTGTCCGAGCCCCCTTCGAGTCCGTGAAAATGCACCAACACAGGAGCATTGAGTTCGGCGGGTTCGGGCTCTGACCAATCGAACACCATGAAGTCGCCGTCGGGCATATCGATCAGCTCGCGGCGATAACTGATTTCCGGACGCGGGAAAAAGCGTGCGGGCACAATTGTTTGCAGATGCGCTCCGGGTAACCAGCGCGGAGCTTTGTAGTCGGACTGTAAAACGGGCATAAAAACGAAGTAACAAACGGTGCTAAATGTTCGCAAAAGTTTAGCGCTCGAAAAGGTTTGCGGATACGATCCCCAGCCTCGAAGTTGTACCAATATTTTTCCGACACCGACCGTGCACATCGTTTTTGAGATCCTGTTGCAGGCTACAATCGTTTCGAGAAAAATCCTTCTTTTACCGACAAATTAAGCCTCTGCCATGATCTATCTACGTCGAGATATTGAAAAGGCTTTCTTGCAAGCCTCCCGAGAGTACGCAGTCGTTCTTGTCACAGGCGCACCTCATGTCGGAAAAACGACCATGCTCAAAGCCTTGGCCGGGGCCGATCGCTCATATGTCACGTTTGACGATCTCTTTGAGCGCGACTTGGCACAACGCGATCCCGCCGGGTTCTTGCAAAGGTATCGGCCGCCGGTTTTGATCGACGAAGTCCAATATGCGCCGCAATTGTTTGCCTACATCAAACAGGCGGTCGATAAAGGCGCAACCCCCGGATCGTTTTGGCTCGCGGCCAGCCAAACCCTTTCGTCCATCGATGCCCTAAAGTCGATGGCAGGACGCGTTGCCGTTTTGCGCATGAGTTCGCTTTCGCAACGAGAAATCGACGGGCACGATGACGATGCCGATTTTTGCCTTACGCTTGACGCTTGGCAAAGACGAGCACAAAACCGACAACCGAAGACACTGTCGGCAATCTTCTCTTGCATTTGGCGCGGCGCGTTGCCGCATGCGCTTAACCCGACAACGGATCGCGACGACTTCTACAGCACCTACGTGTCCGATTTGATCACGCGTTGCGTCACTGCGCTTTTGCCCGGCATCGACCCCTGCCGATTCTTGCGCTTCATGATTGCCGCGGCTTCTCGCACGGCGCAGACCCTCAACCTCAAAGCCATGGCACGCGTAGCGGAAATGGACGAAGAAACCGCCAAGGTCTGGCTCAAAGCTTTGAAAGCGTTGGGGATCGTTTTCTTTGTCGATGCGCTCCGTCACCCATTACTCAAGCGCACTGTCAAAAAGCCCAAACTCTACTTCGAAGACACGGGGCTTGTCGCCTACCTGACGCGCTACCCGACGCCTGAAATTCTCGAAGTCGGAGCACTGAACTGCGCCGTTTACGAAAACTTCGTCGTCACCGAAATCATGAAAAACATCCGCAATCGAGGGTTGAACTTTGAGTTTTACTACTGGCGCGATTTCGACGGCAAAACCGTTGACCTGATTCTCGAAGTGGACGGACAACTCTTTCCGATTGTCATCCGAAAGACAGACAAGCCCAAGCTTTTCGATGTCAGGCACTTCTCGGTACTGAAAAAAGCTCCATTGTCTGTCGGCTCCGGCGCCGTCATTTGCATGAGTCCGACGGTCGGTGCACTGAATACCGAGACCTTGGTGATCCCGACTTGGGCACTCTGACCGCCATTTTCTAGGCAGTATTCCCAGGGGGTATTTGCACTTTTTCTTCGGCTCCGTTAAAGTGAAAGCCATTGACGCGAAACGTTTTGTCAGACGCGTCGAAATTTGGAAAACTTTTAGACATGCTTTACACCGCACGATTTTATTTTTACTCCTTTTTCTGCTCCAAGGCGGAAGGAGTACGCGTGCACGCTTAAAGCAAGCAAACCGAAGTACGACAACCGCCAGGAAGCCTCGGCCCCGGCGGTTTTTTGTTAGATAGCCTCGGTCGAACAGAGAGCGGTTTGAAAACTTTTTTGAAATATCGGGAGAACAACCATGCGACACACCACCGACGACCTTCGAATTCAGGAGATTCGCGAACTTACGCCTCCGGCTCACTTGATCCGTGAATTCCCCTGCGAGGAAGTCGCTTCTCAAACCGTTCATCGTGCCCGCGAAGCCGCGCACGACATCCTGCACGGCAACGACGACAGAATG
>JAUNOJ010000344.1 GCA_030531135.1 Sutterellaceae bacterium
CCCGAACTCCCAACCAACTAGATACCTAAAAACGGTAGACAGTTTTCGGGAGTTTTTTCTGGTCAAAACCAAGTAGCGCAAAGAGGTCTCTGTGGCGCTTGGGAATGGTTCCCAGCACGAAAGCATTCGTCGAGCGATGCTTTCGTGCCTGGACGCTTTGCAAGCCACAGAAGAGCTTTCTGAGCGACTCCTCGGGCATTTTCAAGTTGGGATTCTCCTGTTGGGTCTTTCGTGCCGTTATGAGCATATGCATGCGAATGGCTTGGGCAATAGAGTAGACGAAGAGTTTGCCTCGATATGTTGCATCGGTGCATTGAAGTCGTTTGCCGCCGACCTCGCATTTGAGCTGCTTGAAACCTTCTTCAATAATGTTTCGCTGGCGATAAATGCGCATGGCTTCGATCGGGTCGCTGATGGCGTTCGTTCGGATAGCCTGACAGCCGGCATGCTTTAATTCGGCGTTGAGTTTGGTGTAATCAATTTTCCAAACGCTGGCATTACCCCGGGCTCTAGGGCATTCGATTAGGAAATCATCCACCTGACTCCATAAATCCTCATCCACACGGCGATAACGAGGAAGTTTCTTACGAGCCACTTCTAAAAACTTATTGGCCGCATCTTCGCTTTTAGTTTTTTTGATTTCCTCGGCTTGTTTTCTGATTAAATCCAAAGCCTGCTGATAGCGCTTGGCATCTGCAACTTTAATTCTGTGGACTTCACGAACCTTACCGAGAAGATCATCAACTTCCTCTTGAGCAGCCGTGGCGTTGCGATAAAGGTGTAGCCATGCATCAATGCCTATAGTGCCGGCATCTGTATCTTGAGTCCAATGATCCTTGACCGTAACAGCAGACAACCCAAGCTCCGGAACACGGTGGGCGATCGGGTCTTTGAGATTCTTCAGCTTGCGGTTAAGCTCGTTTATAACAGCACCTTCGGTAACCGATAAAAACTGAATGTATTTCAACTCCATATTAATGGCAGTCTGCGTGTTGTAAATACTTTGAAAACCTCGATCGGTCACCAAAATATTGCTTCGCAAATCAATGCCGGCGCTTTTCATTTGCAAGTAAATCGTCGGCAATATCGTCTTATCAGTGATTGATCCATCATACGCACAGGCATAAACAACATCGCCGGTGGCATGGTCGGCAACCGCCATGTAATTGACCTGACGCATGTCGGGATTTTGCTTTGCATGACCGAAAGCCGCCTTTTCGATCGTTTTCGAATCCGTCGAGATACTTGTGCTATCAAACGACAAGGTCGTGCCATTCGGGCTGTTTTTCATAGCTCTTTCGTAGCGGCATTTATAGTAATTATCCTGCTTGGTCACAGTAAGGGATTTCAACAGTTCTGAAATGCGCTGACCGCTGGACGGTTTGATGTTTGGCAACCAGACTTGAGGAACCCAATCTTCAAAATGAATCATGGATTCCTGGCCGTCGAGCTTAAAAAGAGCTATTGCAAGAATGAACGAAGCCGCCTTTGCGCCGAAGGCTGTTGTTAAATCTTCAAGAATGCCCATTGCTTCGGCATATTTCCAGCCAGCCCAAGTGACACCGACACGAATATTGTCATCACTCCATTCGATACTTGGTTTTTCAGGCGTAGACGGAAACTTCGACTGAAAATCCGGCTGCTTGAGAAGCTCTTGATCTCCCCAAAACCAAGTGTCATCGGCAAAGGAAGGAAAGCGTTTAAGGAAGTTGTCGCTCAGGCGAATAGAGCCGTCCGACTGTAGTCGTCCGACCTGAATGCGGTGTTGCACATAGGAGCGTTTCTTAACGGCATCCCAACCATTGATGTATGCGCGAATGTAGACGCGTCCGGCGGGGTCTTTCAACGCCATCAATGCCCAGGATTTTCCTTCGGAATCTTGGATTTTTGCCATAATAGATACATATTTAAAGATATGCATCTATTTTAGCAGGAGCAAAAAAATCCCGCAATCCGAAGCCTGGAAATCACGGGATTTTTGACCTCAAAAGGCTTTATTTGACGGCCTGTTGACCTGAGTCACAAATCTTGTGATCTAGTTAACAGGGAGTTCGGG
>JAUNOJ010000345.1 GCA_030531135.1 Sutterellaceae bacterium
TGACAAGTCACGCGTAAAGTACACCTTCGCACGGTTGTCAGGCAATACTTTGCCTGCAGTTGCCGCTTCAGGCGTTTGCGCACGCGCCGTTCCCAAAACAGAAGCCATGGCCGCCGTGGCGGCGCCCATCAATTTGCGACGAGTTAACATAGCGAGTCCTCCAAAAAGAGCCTTTTGGTTTGATTTTGCAGAAAAAACCACTTAAGAACATCGACGAAGTAGCGATTTGCACAAAACGGGCAAGGTTGCAAAACTCACAGCCACAAAGAGCAAATCCAAGGGCATCCATATCGCCCACTCTCCGGGCTCGACCGGAATGAACGCGTAGGCAAATTGCATCAGTCCCACGGCGTCTCGAAGTTCGTAGGCGCGCACCGTCATGGCGATGGAAAAAAGAACGAAAGCCGCCGCGATTGCCCGGTGCAGCCAAAGGCGCGTTTTTGTGTTCGTCTCGTCAAAATACTTTGCCAAGAACATCTCGGCATGTAGCCCCACGTGCACGGCCAACAGAAAGAAGAACCACAAAGAAAGCGTCACGTGCACTTCGCGGTAGAACAAATCCATCTGCCAGCTGTAAGGCGTGAGGGCCGAAAAAAGCGTTTGAGAGCACATAAGACCGCTCACCCAAGCCGCCAAGAAACTCACTACCAAAAGGGCATTGAACCAAAATTTGCCTTCCAACTTCTTTTTCTTGCCGCGTCTGGCAATGCGCCCGGTCAAGCGCCCGAACGGTTTGACGTAGTGGTCTTTGTTGATCCATACGTGCAAGAGCACGGCCAAGAGACTGGCCACGCCCAAAACCTCATGCACGGGATTGGTCGTGAGGCGATCGATCATGACGATGAAAATCATCACCCAAAGCATCGCATCGAATCGCAGGCGTTTTTTCCAGTCTTGCGCAAAATCGACGTTCATCGCCCCTCTCCCACTTACTTCTTGGGCAACAGTCCCATGCGTACGAGCCAAGGCTCGATCTTGTCAGCATCGCGCAATCCGCCCCAACCGTAAAGCGGCAAGCCCGGCATCAGGTCGGCTTCGGGAAACATGTTTCCCAATTCGTTTTGGCTTTGCCCCAGGCCGCTGCCGCCGTGGCAGGCAAAGTGCAAGAACTTCTTGCCTTTGAAGTCGACTTTATCCAAAAACGAGCGCACCGGCATGGGCAACTTGCCGCTCCAGATGCCGTGACCCAAAATGATCACGTCGTAGTCGGCAACATTCACTCCCAAGGGCTGGATTGCCGGATGCTCCTGAGCAGCGCTCCATGCCTTGTGGATTTTGACCATCTCTTCATAGTCCTCGGGCAACGTCATTTGCGTTTGAATACGCACGATGTCTCCGCCCACGAACTTATGGATGATTTGCGCGGCCTCTCCGCTTGCCCCGCCCCAGGTAAAGTACACCGTCAAAATCTTGGGATGCATCATCTCTGCTCCTTTGGCGCCGGACAAGCCCAAAGCCATTGACACACCGGCAGCCGCCATCGTCTTTAACGCAGTGCGTTTCGAAATATATTTTTCAAACATCGTCCGTCCTCCTAGCCTTTTACCGGTACAGCATTGCCGTCTGTAACCGAAGCCTGTCGAGAATTTTTCCCGACTCTCGTCAAAAGCATTTGCGCAATTAAGAACAACACGCTCACGACACCCAAGAAGGTGTAATTCAAAACATAAATGCCTTCGAGGCTTGCAAACCAACCGCCGACCAACCCCGTCATGGCTGCTCCCGTGTACCCCGACATGCAGCAAAGACTGATGAGCCCGGCGCGATCGTCTGCCGTACATTCGGCCAAAAGCAACTGCAAAGCCAAAGACGTGGTCAAGCCCAAAAGAGTGCCGGTTGCAGCTGCAAAGACATAGAAAACAATGGCAAAGCCGAAGTTAAAGCCAAGGAGTGCGGCGGCGGAACTTGCCAAGAACAAGGCAAAACAGACTTGCAACCGAATCACGGTTCTCTTGACGCCGATCAAGGTGCCAAAGGCATTGCACACAATGAAAATCATTGCTGTCCAAAACAAAATCTGCTATGGACAGGGGCGTAATCACAAGTCGAC
>JAUNOJ010000346.1 GCA_030531135.1 Sutterellaceae bacterium
CAGCTGACAGAGGATTGAACAGTGGTGCAAACCTTTTGGCAATCAAGAAACTCGACATGCAATACGTCATCGCGTATCGACTCAGGAGTGCGGGTGACGATGTGCGCCAATTAATTGCAGATAAAACAGGTTGGCAAAGTTATAACGCCAACGGAGTCGGCAATGTCGATGTCAGTCGGTACAAAATTGCGACTGAAACACGTATGGTAAGAACTGTTGACGACGATGGCACCGTAAAGCGCGAAACGATTACTTCAAACTTGCTCATCAACTACTCGGCTCGCCGCGCTAGAAAGGACGCATACGACCGCCAACGATTGGTTGGCAAAGCCGAACGTTATGCCGAAAATCCATCGCTTCTCAAGAGCGACATGCGCCGCGGTGGAAAAAGCTATTTAAAGATTGACGCAAACAAACTAACGGCTGAGGTTGATACTCAACGCATCGAAAATGCAGAGTTCTTTGATGGCTACTACGGTATTGTTTACTCCGATGAGTCTTTAACTCCGAGGGAAGTGCTGTCGATTCATCACAGCCTTTGGCAAATTGAAGAGTCCTTCCGGATATCAAAATCACTACTGAAAGCTCGACCCTGTTTTCATTGGACCGAAACCAGAATTCGAGGTCATTTCTTGATCTGTTTCCTGGCATTGGTTCTACACCGCTTGCTTGAGCTCGAATTGGTTAATAAGGGTGTTCAGTTGACTGCTGAAGAAATCATTGATGCTCTATCCACTGCTGAGTTGTCCGAAGCTATAAGCGCCGGAACGGCATCTATTTATGTCAAAACCAAAGCCAATGAGCATTTCGAAATGATTTCCGATGCTCTCGGATTGGGTAAGTTGGCAAGGCTTTCTAGCGCCGCTGACGTAAAACGAGCTCTACATCTAAAGGAGATCTGAATTAGGATAACATGTATGGGAGAACCGAAAACCACCGCTATACCCTATAACTGCTGTGGTTTTTCGATTTTATGATGTCAAAGACAGGAAAAATGCGTTTCGATTCGTTACCCGCTCGTCTCTTTCGGAAAAGTTCGGCGCATCAAAGACGGATTTGTCATTGAAATGTCACACAAAGTTCTTCAAGTCGTCATATTTGACCATCAAACTTCACCCCAAAAAAATTTCCCCTCAACAAATAAGAAGAACGTCCCAGGACGTTCAAAAATCGAACCATGGAACACTATTACATTGCGCTCTTGGTCTTTTTGGGCCTTGTCGCCGTCTTCGACATTTTTGTCGGCGTCAGCAACGACGCCTCCAACTTTTTGAATTCCGCCCTCGGGTGCAGAATCGCTTCGTTTAAAACCACGATGGTTGTGGCAAGCTTGGGCGTGATGCTCGGCGCCACATTCTCTTCGGGCATGATGGAAATCGCGCGCTCGGGCGTCTTTCACCCGCAGATGTTCAGCTTTTCCGAAATCATGGTCATCTTTTTTGCCGTGATGGTAGCCGACATCATCTTGCTCGATACATTCAACTCGTTGGGCTTGCCGACATCCACAACGGTTTCTATCGTTTTCGAACTCTTGGGAAGCGCCGTTGCCGCCGCCGTTTTCACGCTGATGGCCGACGGAGCATCGCTTGCGCAAGTTATCGACTATATCAACAGCTCCAAAGCTTTGACCATCGTTTCGGGCATTCTCATTTCGGTGGTCGTTGCCTTTGTTACGGGTGCTGTCGTTCAATGGATCGCCCGCCTTATTTTCAGCTTTCACTTCGAGACGATGTATCGCCGCGTCGGCGGCATCTTTGGCGGTTTGGCTTTAACTTCGATCATTTACTTCTTAGTCATGAAAGGCGCCAAAGGTGCAAGTTTCATGCGAGCCGAATGGTTAAGCTACATTGATGCGCACACCTTCACGATTGTCTCCACACTTTTTGTGGGTCTCTCGATCATTTTCCAGTTGTTGATTCTTTTTAAAGGCGTCAATATCTTCAAGATCGTGATTCTGGCAGGCACCTTTTCATTAGCATTTGCCTTTGCCGGCAACGACTTGGTCAACTTCGTGGGCGTGCCTTTGGCCGCATGGGACTCC
>JAUNOJ010000347.1 GCA_030531135.1 Sutterellaceae bacterium
TTGAGCGCATGACGGTGGAAGTCAATCGCGATGCGGCCAAACGCGATTTGCTCGCTGCTCAAACCGATTGTCGTGTGGCCGAAGCCGAACTCGCCGGCATTTTGCGTGAAGAAACGGTGGGCGAGTTGTCGGACCATATCTTTGTGTTGACCGGCAACATCGGCACACTGTCCGATTGGCAACAAAAAGCCTTGCGAGCCAGTCCCGTATTGCAAAGCGTTCAGGCCAAGACCCGTCAAGCCGATCAGGGCGTGATTGCCGCCAAGGCCGCTTGGCACCCGCAGGTCTATGCGTTCGGACAAGCCAACCTCATCAAACACTACTTGGCCATTACCGAACCCGATTGGATCGCCGGCATCGGCGTGAAATTCACCCTTTGGGACAACAAGGACAGAAACGCCGAAATTGCGGCGGCCAGATCCGTTGTCACAAAAGCGCAAGCCGCCCACTCGGAAGCCACGAACAGAATCAACACGGCAGTGGAAACGGCCTATTTGCGAAGCTCGCAGGCGCGCGATCAATACCGCCTGACGGCCTCGACCTTGGAACTTGCCAAAGAAAACCTGCGTTTGCGTGAAAAAGCCTTTGGCGAAGGGTTGTCGACGGCCGACGAAGTCAACGACGCACGCAACAAACTATTGGGCGCCGAAGTCGCGCGCCGCTTGGCAGCCTATCGCTTTGTGGCCGCCTGGGCGGCATTAAACGGCATTGCCGGCACCATGAACGAATTCGTCGAATCGATCACGCGAAACGACAACATTATTGAGAAGTAACCATGTCCGAACAAAAAGATTTTCCGTTAAAAGCTGTTGCCGTCGCTGCCGGTTTGGCATTGGTCGGGGCCATTGCCGCAGGTCTTTGGATGGCGGCCAATCCTCCCAAGCCCCCGTTTCAGGGGCAAGCCGATGCACGCGTGATCGAAGTCGCACCCAAAATCCCGGGACGTATTGCCGAAGTCTTGGTTCAGGAAGGCGATATGGTGAAAGCCGGCGACATTTTGGCTCGTATCGACATTCCGGAATTGACCGCCAAGCTTGAACAAGTCAAGGCGCAGCAGGCTGCCGCACAAGCCAAAGCGCGTTTGGTCGACGAGGGTGCGCGTAAAGAACAAATCTCTGCCGCCAAAGCGCAATATGAACGCGCCTTGGCAGGCGAAATCTTGGCGCAAAAAACGTTTAAGCGCGTCGACACCCTCTTTAAAGAAGGTCTTGTTTCTGCACAAAAGCACGACGAAGCCAAAGCCAATTTGGACAACGCCCGCAACCTGATGCGTGCCGCCAAGAGCCAATACGAAATGGCCGTGACCGGCGCGCGCGAAGATGAAAAAGTGGCCGCACAAGCCTTGGCTCGCCAAGCCCAAGAAGGTGTGGCCGAAGTCGAGAGTTTGACGAACGAGTCGCAGTTAAAGGCCCCGCGCGCAGGCGAAGTTTCGCGGGTGGTTTTGCATGCGGGCGAAGTCACGCCGGCAGGCTTTCCTCTTGTCACGCTCATTGACCACAGCGACAAATGGGTAACCTTTAACATTCGCGAAGACGAATTGGCAGGCATTGCCGTGGGCTCGATCATGAAGGCTCGCATTCCCGCTTTGGATAAAACGGTCGACTTCAAGGTCTACTGGATGAGCCCGCGTGCCGACTATGCCACGTGGCGCTCGACGCGTCAGTCCACGGGTTACGACGTGCGCACCTTTGAAGTGCGTGCGCGCAGTACGGAAGAACTCAAAGACCTGCGCCCGGGCATGAGCGTGTTGGTGGATCGTTAATTTTCGCCGAGTACGAGACATGCGCGCCCTACTTCAGTCGACAAAGGACGAATTTGCCTATACGCTCAAAACGCCTTGGTTGTTTATCACCGGCGTTTTGTTGCCGCTTTTTTGGGCGGCGGTTTTGGCATGCATCTTTTCGGCGGGCCTGATGCGCAACTTGCCCGTGGGTCTGGTCGACAACGACAATTCTCCGGCAAGCCGACAAACCATTCAGGTGCTCGAATCGATTCCTTCGGTCGACTTCATTCGTTTCGATTCGGCAGCCGCCGCCCAAG
>JAUNOJ010000348.1 GCA_030531135.1 Sutterellaceae bacterium
TGGTGACGGCCATTTTGTCTTGTGCCTTCATCTCATTCATCGTTGATTTGCTCACGATTCGCAACCTGCGCGAATGTACCGATCGCACCAAAGCGATGTTTAACGGCATGGGCAAGATTTTCTCCTCTACCGTGCTCTTGATCGTGTGTGCTGAAGTCTTTGCAGAAGGCTTGAAGCGCTCGGGCGGTATCGACACCATCTTGCAAAGTGTCGCGCAGATGCAGGGCGCGGGCGGCGTTACCATGCTTTTGGCCATGTTTGTCATTATGGCTTTGGCCGCCTTTGTGACAGGCTCGGGAAATGCCGCATTTTTTGCCTTTTCGCCCTTGTTGCCGCAGGCCGCGCAGTCGGTGATGTGGAACACCGTTACCATGGCCGTTCCCGTTCAGTTGGCAAGCGGTATCGCACGCTCCATGTCGCCCATTGCCGGCGTCGTGATGGCCGTTTCCGGTATTGCGGAAGTCTCGCCCTTTGCACTGGTGCGCAGAACGATTCCGGTGATGGTAGCTGCCTTGGTAGCAACCTTCGTGGGTTCTCTCATCATTTTGTAATCAGGGCATGAAAGATGGTAAAGACCGTCTTTAAGCCAAACAAAAATAATTCGGCCGTCACTCTTTGCAAGGGAGTGTCGGCCGAAGTTTTTCGCTCAAAGCAGGGTAACTCAGTCGCGCTTGGGCAGTATCGGGGCAGAACCCTCGGCACCGACCAAAGCGGCGGCAGCCAAGAAAATCAACTGCGGTCCGAGGTGAATGTCGATGCAGTCGAAATATTCTTTCAGAGTGTGGCTTCCCACCTGAACGCCGCCCGCAGACAAGCAGGTGGCGGGTACGCCTTGGCTCACCGGGAAATTGGCGTCGGTAGACGAATAGCCGTAGTTGGTGAGTTCAATGCCCAAAAGCTTTTGAGCGGCACGCGAGGCTTGCAATACCGGACAGTTGTCCGGGCGAATGCCTGCCGGACGATCGCCGATTTGAGTTTTCGTCACCTTGAGTTTTTTGGCTTCGTCGGTGATGTTCCAGATGGCATTTTCTTCTTGCGCGGCTTCGTCAAAGCAGTTTAAAACTTTGGTTTCGAGTTTCAGAAGTTCTTCGTTATCAAGACTTCGCATATCAACGTCCACTTCGCAATGAGCGGCGATGGTGTTCACGGTCGTGCCGCCCTTAATCGTGCCGATTGTAAAAGTCGTCTTGGGGCTTTCCGGCACTTCGATGTGCGCAATACGGGCACCGGCCAAACACATGGCATGAATGGCGCTCGGCACCTTGCCGAATGCGGCAAAGGAGTGACCGGCAGGCCCGTCGATGCTCACGCGCCAACGATGCGAGCCCACGGCGCCGCGCAGAATACGACCGACATCGGTGTTGTCAATGGCAATGAAGCCGTCGACTTTATGGTGCGCGTTAAAGAACTTGGAGCCGCGCGTATCGCCGTTACCTTCTTCGCCCACCGTTCCCACAAACCAAAGGTCGCCCTCGGTTTCGATGCCGGCTTCGTTAAAGCAGCGAAGTACCTGCAATAGGGCGCGTTGCCCCGAACAGTTGTCTCCGATGCCCGGAGCCGAGTAGCGATTGCCTTCTTGACGCACTTTGACGTCGGTGCCGGCAGGGAAGACCGTATCCATGTGTGCCCCCAAAGCCAAAGAGGGACCGTTGCCTTTGCCCGGACGGCGTCCGACGACGTTGCCGATTTCGTCGATCGCGACGTCGGTTAAGCCGTAAAGCTTCATGCGACGCACGATGTCCTCGGCGCGCACGCTTTCTTCAAAAGTCGGGGCGGGGATTTCGCAGATTTCGCATTGCTCCTTCATGGCCATTTCGCTTTCTTCAAGCGCAATGGCAAGACCGCGGGCGACTTTGGGATTGGATTTCAGAGACTCGACGGCGGCAAAAACATGTGCGTCGAGTTCGGGGATGGCATTGGTCATGGAGGTGTACCTTGATTCGAGAAATATCAGACACAAACTATTATGTTACCCGCAATCAACTGAGAAAGTAGCATTTCGGTGTAGATTAAGTTGATTGAGATTTTCAGTAAGGTA
>JAUNOJ010000349.1 GCA_030531135.1 Sutterellaceae bacterium
ATCCGTCTACACACGGTATTTTTGAAGCCGACATTAAAGAAATGTGCGACATCGTTCACGCTTGCGGCGGTCAGGTGTATATGGACGGTGCCAACATGAACGCCCAGGTAGGATTGACAAATCCGGGAACCATCGGCGCAGACGTTTGCCACCTCAACCTGCACAAGACATTTGCATCGCCTCACGGTGGTGGCGGCCCGGGTGTCGGTCCGATCTGCGTAGCCGAACATCTGGTTCCGTTCCTACCTTCTCATCCGGTAGCCTGGGGCAGCGATCTGAATACGGTTTCTGCCGCTCCTTACGGAAGTGCCGGTATCCTGCCGATCACATACGCTTATATCCGCATGCTGGGTACAGAAGGATTGGAAACCGTTACAAAAACAGCCATCCTGAATGCGAACTATCTGGCTTCTAAATTCAAAGATACGTACGGTATCGTTTATACAGGTGCCACAGGACGTGTCGGCCATGAGTTGATCCTCGAATGCCGCGGCGTAAAAGAAGTATCCGGTATCGACGAAGGCGATATCGCCAAACGTCTGATGGACTTCGGTTACCATGCTCCTACGCTCTCATTCCCGGTACACGGAACCTTGATGGTCGAACCGACCGAAAGCGAAAGCAAAGCCGAACTCGACCGCTTTGCCGAAGTTATGGACTGCATCTGGAAAGAGATCAAAGAAGTAGAAGAAGGTAAAGCATCCAAAGAAGATAATGTGCTCAAAAATGCTCCGCATCCTGAATACGAAGTAACAGCCGATGAATGGAAGCATGAATACCCTCGTAGTAAAGCAGCTTTCCCGTTGGAATGGTTGCATGACAGTAAATTCTGGATCAATGTGGCACGCGTAGACAATGCATACGGCGACCGCAACCTGATCCCGACTCTCTGTGCTTGTGAAATTTAATAACAAACAAATCTGAATGAAAAAAGTATTTATCGCTTTAGCAGCCGTTGCCCTTCTGGCAACGGCTTGCACGAAAGCACCGGAATCAAAAATCAAAGTGTACGGCTGGCAAGGCGAAGGAGGTAACACAACCGAAGAGACCTTACAAGCCGATTTTAGTAAATGGAAGTCTCATGGCCTGGACGGTATGTGCTATAATGCCGGACACGACTTACAGAAAATTCAGCGTGCAGCGAAAGTCGCTCATGCAAACGGCATGGAATATCATGCCTGGATCCCTGCCATGCTACAAGGGGATATGGATTCAACCCTTTATGCCGTAAACCGTAAAGGTGAACCTGCTTACGAAGTACAGGCATATGTTCCTTATTACAAATGTCTTTGCCCGAACCATGAAGGTACGGCAGAATTCCTGACTGACCTGTATGGCAAAGTGGCTGATATCCCGGAAGTGGATTATGTCCACCTGGACTACATCCGCTATGTAGACGTGATCCTGGCAAAAGGTCTTTGGGAAAAATACGGCTTAGTGATGGATGAAGAATATCCGACTGCCGACTATTGCTATTGCGATAAATGTGTAGCCGACTTCAAAGCAGCTACCGGCATCGACATCAAATCGGTTGAAGATCCTTCCAAATGCAAAGAATGGGCACAATTCCGCTGCGACCTGATCACGAAGCTGGTCGACCGCATTGCCGATACTGTTCACGCAAAAGGTAAGAAGGTAAGTGCTGCCGTATTCCCCGGTCCTGACTCTCATGCCAAATGGATGGTTCGCCAGGAATGGAACAAATGGAATATCGATGCATTCTTCCCGATGAACTACAACGATTTCTATCTGGAAGATGCTGCCTGGGTAGGCGAAGTGACCAAAGAAGAAGTGAACTCTGTCAAGGGAGAAAAACCTGTTTACAGCGGTCTGTTCATCTGTCGCGACTGGCAAAACAAAGCCAACATCAAAGATCCGGAAGGACACGGATTGATCCCGTCGGAGATTGAAGAAGCCGTTCGCGGATCGATGGAAGCCGGTGCAGCCGGTGTGGCTCTGTTCACACCAGGTAACATGACAGACGAACACTGGAAGGCTTTCGACAAGGCTATTCATCAAACTTACACAGTAAAGAAAT
>JAUNOJ010000350.1 GCA_030531135.1 Sutterellaceae bacterium
GATTGGCGATTTCGAGTGCCTTTGATTCGCGTTTGAGGTCGCTGACGGCATGCGCGATATCGGCATCAAGTTTTCTCACGGCGACCAACGTTTTTTCAAGCGCTTCCCACACCGATTGTGCTTTGGTATGAGCATTGTTGGCGTCATTTAAATCGCTTTGCGCCTTCTTGTTCGTCGTTTCGAATGCCGGGAGATCGGCTACAAGCTTTTTAAGAGAGTCTTGTTGGTCATTGAGCGTTTTTGTAGCATTGAGCTTGGCGTCGTAATTCGAGACGATGCCTTCGGCCGTGCGCGCCTTATCCAAAGTCGGCTTATGTTTGAGCGCATCTTGGTAATCAAGTTGCGCCTTCGTCAAAGCTTCGGTCAGACGCGTGATTTCATCCGTTGTTGTCACAACGTCTTTGCGCCAGTCGCGCGCTTGCTGCAACGTCTTTTCTTCAGACTGTAAACGGGTTTGAAGTTCTTTTTGTTGCTTGAGTTGAACTTCAAGTTCTTGACGCACGTCGTCGGCGAGAGTTTCTATGCCATCGAGCTTGGCTTCAGCTTCTCTCAAAACATTTTGTTCATTTGCGTATCGCGTATACACGAGCTTGGAAATTTCGGAATACACCTGAGTGCCCGTGATTTTTTCCAGAGCTGCCGAGCGCACTTCGGATTTGGCCTTCAAGAATGCTGCAAAACTTCCTTGCGCCAACAAAATCGAGCGCGTGAATTCCTCATAGGTCAAGCCCGTGACACGCGCAACTTCTTTGTCAAAGGCGGTCTTTTGCGTGGCCAAAACGTCCCAATTGCCCGTTTCGGAATTGAGGATGCTCAACTCGGGCCTTGCTTGTTGTAACTTGCCGTCGGGCTTTTTGCGGGCACGTTGTTGCGACCAGTGAGCTTTGTATTTTTGTCCGTTGGCTTCAAAGATGACTTCGCTTGCGCACTCGCCCGTCGATTGACTCATCACTTCGTTTTCCGACTGCGTAATGCTTTCCAGTCGCGGCGTACGGCCGTAAAGCGCCAACGACATGGCGTCAAGAATAGTCGTCTTTCCCGCACCCGTAGGGCCGCAAATGGCAAAGATACCGTTGGTGCGAATGTCGGGGTGATCGAGATCAATTTCCCACTTGCCGAGCAAGGAGTTGAGATTATGAATACTGATTTTTGCGATGCGCATATCCGTTACTCCTTCTTCTCGAGGGTTTGATCGGTTTCGGGGTTGTAGTAGCTGTGCAGGATTTCGGCGTGCGCGTTTCTCAAAAGCGTTTTGGCATCGTCATCCAAATCGACTTCTTTGGACAAGCGTAACTCGAACATTTCTTCAGGCGTGAGTGCATCGACATCGGTGATTTGATCTTCCGAAGTGATTCGAGCATCGATCATGGCGCGGCTCACCACGCGCACGATTTGTACCTTGGATCCTTGTGCGATGTCGCGGCAGTCTTGCGCCAATTGCGGCGCAAAGGCACCTTGGCTATGGGTGATTTCGCAGTAAAGCGGATCGTTTTCCGCAACCAATGCCGAGAGTTTTTGCAAGATTTCTTCGGCGGTGCCGCTCACGCGTTCCAAGCGATCGAAGGCCGGGACGGGGACTTCGGTGACGCAGGGTGTTTTGCCGTCAAAGTCCACAAGCAATACCGACTTTTTGGCATGGTTTTCCGAAAAGTCCAATGCCAAGGGAGAGCCGCTGTAGCGACGCGTCGGGTTGCCCCCGACAACTTGCGGACGATGCAGGTGCCCCAATGCCACATAGTCGATTCTTTCGTCAAAAACATCGGCCGGAATCTGGCCGAGGCTTCCCACATAAAGATTGCGTTCATCATCGCCCGCAGCGCATTTGGCGGCAAAAAGATGACCCGTGGCAATGATGGGAAGGTTGTCGACGTCCAAGGTTTTCAGTTCATCGAGTGCGGCTTCGAGTACCTTGGTGTAGTGCTCGCGCGTGCCTTCGACGATCAAAGCTTCCTTGTCGCTTTGGGTTTCATGTTCGTGGCTCACGCGTACATCGCGCTCGCGCAGGTAGGGCACGGCCAAAACGGCGGCTTGCGG
>JAUNOJ010000351.1 GCA_030531135.1 Sutterellaceae bacterium
TTCTTGTACGTGTTGTTGTTAAGCAGTTCAAACTTGTCGAATTCTTTGATCAATTTCCACGTTAAAACCGTAGATAAGAAGTTGCAAAACTCGCTGCCGATCACAGAATAATCATCATGTTCCCTTGTCTCGTCAAAGCAGCATGCGAACTTGTAAAAGCGCATGACGAGTTCAATTTCCCAACGTTTGGAATAGGCCTCATAAACGACCTCGGCGGGCAAATCCAAATCCGACTCCAAAACAATCGTCCCAAACGAATCCTGCTCAGCTTTCAGTTCTTCGTAGTCGTAGTCTTGTTTGCGTTGGGCTCTGGTGAGCCAACTTTTTTCCTCCAACGAAGCCTGTTCTTGATCGCGAAAAGAGTAGAACCACTTGTTGGCCTGTTTGTAGCGCGTCTTTCGATATGTAATGCCTTCGTGTCCCTGAAGGATGTCCGAGAACTTGTAGAGTTCGTATTCTCGAATCACCTTGGCATTGCGTCGAATGGGATTGAGGAAGTGAAGGTTTTCGTGCTTTGCAAAATGCCCCTTTGCTTGAGAGGACGGAAAGCCCTTATCGGCAACGATAATACCTTGCTGAATGCCATTTTCTTCGATGAAGTTTTCGTAAGCAGTCATATCGAGCATGTTGCCCGGGTAGCACTTGCTGCAAACAGGCTCTTTGGCCTCCAGGTCGTAAGCGAACAAAACGGAAATATCTCGACGTCCACGAAGTGGGGATTTGCGCGAAAAATCGGACAGCGAATTGATCTTGGAGTCATTGGTTTTCAAGGTTCCGTCAATCAAGACGTGGTGCGAAGGATCAACCTTGGCGGCACGTTTTCGCATAAAGCTGACAATACGTCCGCAGGTTTTTCCAAGGTCTCTCAAAAACTCTGAAACCTTGTTTTTCGATAGCGCAACACCGGGGTGAATTTCCGATAAGAAGCTGGTGTCATAACGATCCTTGAGTTCGCAGTCTTTGATGTCCGGATAGCAGACTCTGAGGATTGAAATACAAGCCAATGTCGTCGCGTCTTTTTGGTTATAGAAACCTTTGAGATCCTTGCGCAAATCGTCAAAGAGTCGATTACACAAAGCTACCCCCGCCCAATCCTTGAGATGAATGTCGCTCCCCGTGATCGGAGGCGCTTGCGGTTCATCCTGTGCCTTGGGAACGTACTGATGATTGACGATATGGCCAACTGTCGGCCCATTGACAGGAATGCGCCGTCCATTTTCATAACGGCAACCAACGCGCTTGCGTACGGCATAGCGATCTTTATTTTTTCCATAGCAAATAACTACAGTATTTGTTGGACGTTTGACTTTCAAAATATCAGCAGGAATAGCCATGAGAAAACCCCTATTGGACCTGCCTTAATTGTACTATAATTAGACTATACTTGCAAGTTATTTTCAAGTTTTTTATTATTTTTTTGGAGTTTTTATATTGTAAATTTTGATAGTGTTGACGACAAAATAAGAGAAAAGGCAGACTTCTTTTTCCTGAACTCTGCCTTCGTGTGATATTTGAGATGCCCAACCTCGTGCAAACCCGCTATTGGCGGGGGTTTGAGGTATAGTTCCAGTCTTTGGGAAACTTGTATTTGACTCTCTTTCGTCCGATTTGCACTATGGAAAGCATTCGCAACCTACAGTACCTCATCACCGTTGCCGACGAGCAAAGCTACAGTCGTGCAGCCGAGCGCCTGGGCGTCTCGCAACCAAATCAAAGAGCTGGAAACCGAATTCGGACACGCGCTTTTTACTCGTACGACGCGCCGCGTCGAACTCACCGCCAAGGGCGAGCTGCTCTACGAGCGCGCCAAGAGCATCGTTTCTTTATACGAGCAGGCCAAACGCGAAGCCTTGCACGAAGAAGTGCTTGCGGGCGACATTCGCATTACGTTGGCCGAAACCCCTGCCATCGCTTCTTTGGTGGAAACGATTCGACGCGTGCAACAACAAGCGCCGCGCGTGCGCGTGCATTTGGTCAGTGCCGCCGAGGACATCGCCCGGCATGATCTTCAAACAGGGGTATCGGA
>JAUNOJ010000352.1 GCA_030531135.1 Sutterellaceae bacterium
TATAGAAACGGTTTTTGATACCGCGAACCAACACTTCGGATCGAGCACGTTGGGCCCAAACATCCGAATCCCTGATGCATATCGGGCATGATTCATATCAAATACACTGCATTTAGCTGACCTAACCCCATGATTTTAAAGAGGAAAAAATCGTGGGGTTTTAGTTTTTCCGCTAAAATGATGCATATTATTTCAGTATGCATCAGGAAATTTTCAAAAATGCGTGAAAACCCCAAGATCGAGCGTTGGCATTTCCGTACGATGACCAACGCCAAGGGCTACACATATATTCACGCCTACTCGACGGCTTGGGACCCTGTCAAAAAGAAATCGACGGCCATTGCGCACGTCTATGGTGGGCGTCTTTACAGCGATGGCAGCATCAAGTTCTCGCCCGGATTCAAACAGCAATTCCCCCAGTACGCCCAAGGCAATTGGTTCTGGGGCGCCGATAAAATGCCGGTGACTGAAATGCAGTATCGACGTGCTTTTCCTGCTAAACCCGGTCCTAAGACATGTCAGGACGAGGAGGAAGAAGTCAATCTCAGCGATATCCGACGGGTAGGTTTAACCTGGGCAGCCGAACAGATCGCATTACGATCAGGAATGCTTGCCGACCTACAAGTTGTGTTCGGTAAATCAACGGCAAGAAAGCTTTTGGACTTGGCTATTTTTACGCTGTGCAAGCAGGCATCGATGGATGCCTACAAAACTTGGTGCGAGTCGGTCTATTTGACGGATGCGCAATATCTGTCAGGACAGCGTATTAGCGAACTATTGGCAGAAATTACCTGTAGTCATTGGGATGATTACTTCAAGCGTCGTCATGAGCACAAAACCAAACAAGCGTTAGATCAATGCAAGGATACAACGCAAAAGAGCTCGCCTTTGCTTTACGCTTTGGACAATACGACGATCTCCACTTATTCTAAAACCATTGAAGATGCCGAGCACGGCAACGCTAAACAGAATCCCGAATTGGAGCAAATCAACTATACGGTTGTTTGTGATCAAAAAACCGGCGAGATCGTTTATGCGCACACTTATAATGGTTCAATAAATGATGTCACCGAATTGAGCCAAATCTTGCATAATATGCGAAGAGCCGGATTCGACCTTTCATATGTCGTATTGGTAACAGATCGCGGATACTCATCATTGATGAATGTCCAAAAGATGATCAATTTGGATTTGCGGTACGTGCAAGGCGTTCGGTTGATAGAAGGCTCTATCAAAGAAAAATTCGATACATTTAAAGACTCCTTTGCTGAAGTCGCATTCTATGATCCTGTTCATCGCGTCTATGCCCGCTCTTTCTCAGAGCCATGGACTCAAGACACTTCCGCCGGTCGCTTGCATCACGGTTTTTACTTGCACCTGTACCGCTTCCCTCATAAAAAAGACGGAAAAATCCAAGAATTAACGTCAAATGCTGACATAATCGCCGAATTTAAAAATGGCAAAAACAGTAAGGCTTTGCCCTCCGACACCTTGGCAAAGTACAAGAAATACGTCAAAGAAATAGAGCGTGGCGGCAAGAAGATTTTTGTCAGAGACAATGCGGCAATCACAGAAGCAACGAAATACGAAGGGTGTTTCGTTATTCGTTCAAACGAATTTTCCAATCCTTTCGAGGCGATGAGTTGCTATCACCAGCGAGGCATCGTGGAACTCGACTTCAAACAGTTTAAAAATCAGGTTGAAGCCGATCGTTTGAATTGCACTGAGTCGACTTACCGCGGCAAGCTCTTCGTCAATACCTTGGCCACGTCAATACGTTTGATGATGCTCAGGGCTACCAAGGCCAATGAGACACCGAAAAACAAGCTCCCCAACAATTCGCTGGACAACCTCATGGAACGTCTTGACTTGCTTTATGCAGAGCGGCGCCATGATGCCAACGCCTATGTTTGCCGTACGGTGACAAAAAAGCAGCGCGATATGTTCGCGCTGCTTGGGTTGCTGCCTCCGCCTAAAATCCTGCGCTGATATGCATCATGCAATAGGATGTTTAGG
>JAUNOJ010000037.1 GCA_030531135.1 Sutterellaceae bacterium
TCGGTTGGGTGAAGTATTTCAACAGCCGACCGATGACTTTCCCGGATAAGAACGGACAAGCCAATCGTGGCAAAGTCAAGCAACTCTCGATTACCAAAGACGCAGACAAGTGGTTTGCGTCCTTCATGGTTGAGTTCGATGTCGAATTGCCTGATATCAAAGACCTTGATGTCGGTATCGACCTTGGTGTCGTTCACGCTATCGCCACAAGCGATGGCAAGTTCTTTGATTTGGACGTAGCAAAGATCAAACGACTCGAAGCCGAAATTGCCAAGTGGCAACGAAAGCTCGATCTCAACAAGGCTTCTCGTAAAAAGCTGGCCGAACTCGGCAAAGCCCAAGAGTTCGACAAGAAAGAACCTAGCCGTAAAAGACGGCGTATTTTAGAAAGGATCAGAAAACTCAACTACAAGATTCGTTGCATCCGACAAGACTTTTACAAGAAAACGGCGCACGCGCTCGCGCAAGAGTACGGCTGTGTGTACGCCGAAGAGTTAAAAGTTCGCAATATGACAAAAAGTGCCAAAGGAACGGTCGAAGAACCCGGAACGAATGTCAAACAAAAGTCCGGGCTCAATCGTGCCATTCTTCGAACGGGCTTTTACGGTCAACTCCAAGCAATCGGATGGGCAATGACAAAAACCGGTGGAATCGTCGTCAAAGTCGATCCGAAGTACACATCAAGGCAGTGCCCAAAGTGTGGATGCGAGGATAAGAAGAATCGCCCGAAACAAGCAGTATTCAAATGCTGCCGGTGCGGTCACAGCGACAATGCCGATACCAACGGAGCCGTCAACGTGAGGATTCGGGGCCGGGCAGGCCCTATTGCACACGAAAAAAAGCAAAGAGCTCGTGCTGTGAACGGGCAACCCCAAGGCGTAGCCGCCTCGGGGTTGTCGGTCAACAGGGAGAACCACCCTTAGTCATCCGACTGAGGAATCCTCTGCCTTCAGGCAGGGGAGGATGTCAATTTCAGATCAACCAATTGGGGCGCTTGCACGAGCCGGCATTACGTATCGTGTTTTACTTTTCGCTCGTGGGTACCGTGTGGGGCTTGGCAGGTTGCATGCTCTTTGAGGGCGGCCTCAAATACCACGACATGGGAACGCTTCTCGGCATGTTGGGCGTGGGCGTGACGGCCGTCATTGCCCAGGTGTGCATGACGCGCGCCTACGCATACGGCAATATGCTGTTGACGGCAAGTTTTCAGTTTGCCACGATTCCCATTGCCGAAATCATCAGCGTGCTGGTCTTTAAAGAAAGCCTGCCGGTGTCGGCCTTGCTCGGTATGGCTCTGATTTTAATCGCCGGCATTGTGGCAACGATTCTCACCAAGCTCGCACAAAAGAAAAAGGCATAGAGCCTCGTTACGGGGCTTTGGACTTGGCGTTGCGCTCGTTTTCAAGGCGCTCCTGCTGTGCGGCAAAAGCGGCCGTTTCGGCAATACTTTGGTAAGCAGGGGAATTAAACGTCAAACGCCCCAGGAGCACTTCAAGGTGCTCGCGAGCTTCTTTCCAACGCGAAAGCTCCAAGCAGGCAATCGCCGCCAATTCGTGGCCCTTGACGTGGGTTTCGTCCAATTTCAAAGCTTCTTGAATGACGCCGTAGGCTTCTTCATAAGCGGGATCCGTTTGCAAGCTCATCATGCTTGCCGCATATTCCAAAAGAACGTCGGCGTCTTTGGCGACTTTGCCTTTGACGTCGATGGCTGCACGATAGGCTTGTGCGGCACCCGCCCAATCCTTGGCTTCCACCAACAATCGCGCATACAAAACCCAGGCGCGTTCGTCCTTGGCGTTGTCGGCCAAATAGGCGCGCAACGTGCGCGCATCGTACTGCGCCGGCGCATCGACCAAAGTGCCGTCAGGCTGCATGATGCCGTGGCGATGAATGCTGTCGGCAAAAACGATCAGAGAAGGAGACCCCAAGTAGGCGTAAAGCCCAAAGGATCCCGCCGCCACGACGGCGCACCCGGCAAGCATCATGGTCAAGGTGTGGGCCTTGCCGCCTTTCGGCTTATCCGCCTGACTCAAGTCTTCGAGTGCTCGACGCTTGACGTCTTCGACGCTTTCGTCATAAATCGCTTGCGTGATGAGCCCGGCTTCAAACTCTTTTTTAAGCGTCGCCAATTCTTCGTTTAGGAGTGCACGGTTTAATTCGTCGGCATCGTTTTGCGAGGTCGTGAAACACTCCGGGCGCAAAAAAGCCCATGCCACGGCCGAGCATGCAACAAACACCATCACGAGGGCAATTGCCCAAAATAAGAGTTCTCTGTCCATAACCCGCGATTCTAAAGGAGAAAAAGGACGGCTTCCGTTATCGAAGTCGTCCTTTTTTCTTTTGTCCCGAACCGAGACCGTCTCAGTCTCGGTTTCGGGTGTTAAGGCTCAATTTCCACAGAGAAATTACTTCTTCTTGGCGGCGATGCCGTCACGCAGGATCTTGGTTGCCTTCTGAGCAGCTTCGGCGCTCTTGGCAAGAGACAGAACCGCTGCTTCGGGGTTGTGGAAGTATGCACCGTTAACGGCCGTCCACCATTCCCAGTTCGTGTGAGCGATGGAGTGCTGTTCGCGAGCCTGGTTCAACACTTCGTCGGACACGCCGAGAGCGAGGGCCAAATCAAAGGCGTTGAACATTTCGGTCATGCGGCTTTCGGCTTCGCGCAACTTACCGTCGTAGTAACCCTTCATACCGTCCATGACGCGCGTCAATTGCTTGACGGTCTTGTCCTTGTGACAGGTCTGGCAGGTTTCCTTGATGTAATGACGCGGCGTGGTTGCCCAGTGAAGCGTCGTCACCTTGCCGTTCTTACCCTTGACCTTGGGCATATGGCAGTCCTTGCAATCGACGCCGGCCTTGTCATGCTTGGAGTTCCAGTACGTTTCCACGTCCGGGTGCTGCATCTTGGTGAGCGCTGCACCGGTCACGGCGTGCTTGAAGTCCTTGAAGCCCACGTGTGCATAGAAGTCGTCAATCTTCGTGACGTCAACGAACGGGAAGAGGTTCGTGCGACGATCGCTCATGCCGACGGACTTACCCGTCTTGGGATCGAAGCCCGGGTTGCAGTTGTATTCGACGTGGCACTGTGCGCACATCAACTTCGTGTCGGCCTTTTCCATGAAGGCGACTTTACGGGTAAAGCCGCGAACACCCATATCGACCACTTCAATCTTGGTCTTCTTGGGATCTTCGGAATACAGCGACGGATAATCCGTACGGGTCAAAGCCTGGATCAAACCGTCACGCACCACGCGCGGCTTGGCCGAGTGCGGATCGTGGCAGAAGTTGCAGTTGACCGAGTGGTTGATCGCGCGCATCACGTCCACGACGGCGGATTCGCGAGAGAACTTGGCTTCGGGGTGCTTGTCGCCCAAATAGGCCCAATCGAGCATCAAGTCGGTCGACTTACACGTCCAGCAAACGGGATTGCCGGCAGCAGCCGTACCCGGACGACGCGGCTTTTGTGCGTTGTCTTCGGGGAATTTGTCGTTAATCACGTCCCAAACCTTGATGGCACCGTCACCCTGAGCCAGATACATCCAGCCGTCCTTGGGTTCGAAACGACCGCCGAAGGCACGGTCGCACAAGTACTGGTCAAGTGCGGCAAACGTGTGAGAACGCGGCAGGTTGTGTTCCTTGGTAAAGCCGTGAGCGCCCAATGCACGATCGAAGAACGGATCGGGAGCAACGCTGTTGCTGTTTTTCTTCGAGAAACGCGGAACGCGTTCGTCGTTGAGCTTGTACATCGACTCGAACTGAGGCTTGTGGCAGCTGCCGCAAGTCTTGGGGTCCATGCTCGTGGCCGGGCGCGTTTGCTTACCCGGTGCCTTTGCGTGAGCGGTTAAGCCCGTGTGGCAAGTCGTGCAGGAAACGTCCTTATGGGCGCCCGATTTGTGGAAACCGCCGATGTTGCTGTGGCAAGCCACGCACATCTTGGTGTCGACCTTTTCGGGAGCTGCGTTAGCGGCAGGCATAAAGGCCATAGAAACGGCTAAAGCCAGAGCGGCTTGAATCATTTGTGTGCGATTCATTTTCTTTCTCCTATTTGGCGTAGGAATTCTTTTTGTTGAGGGCAAATTAACGCCCTTTTTTTTCATTTAACGCCGAGGGGAATTCTCACACTCCGTGTTAAGTTTTTGATAAGACAGCGCCGACACCGAAAACGGTCGATGTCGTCATAGAAAGCTTGTCGTTTTTAAGAAACATCCTTTAAAGGCACGAAAATCAAGCCTTAAGCCGATGTTAAGATTTCAAATGAAAAAACGGCCCGACACACATGCTAGGGTAATTACTTATGCGAATTCCTACCTTTTTTGTGTGTCAGGCCACTATCGGGCACTTTTAAAAGAATTGGCCTAGTGCCTTGTTTTCTTAGCCTTCGACGTGGCGCCCCACCAAATCGTGCTCGAGGCTGTCGGTGATTTTCACGTCGACGAAGTCGCCCGGCTCCAGATGCGAGTCGGTGGTCACATAAACCTGCCCGTCGATGTCGGGCGCATCGGCCGTCGTACGCCCCACGGCCACGCCGGTTTCGTCCTCCGTTTCGTCAATCAAGACGCGCTGCACGGTGCCGACCTTGGCTTTGAGGATTTCGGCCGAAATCTCGGCTTGCACTTCCATGAAGCGGCGACGGCGCTCTTCTCTGACTTCGTCGGGCAACTGCCCCGGCAATTGATTGGCTTGCGCGCCTTCCACGGGACTGTAGGCAAAGCACCCCACGCGATCCAAACGCGCTTCGCGCAAAAAGTCGAGCAAATACTCGAACTCTTCTTCGGTCTCGCCCGGAAAACCGGCAATAAATGTCGAGCGAATGGTCAGGTTCGGACAAATCGCGCGCCAGGCGGCAATGCGTTCCAGATTCTTTTCGGCACTTGCCGGTCGCTTCATGGCTTTCAACACGCGCGGATGGGCATGCTGAAACGGCACGTCCAAGTAAGGCAGAACCAAGCCTTCTGCCATCAAGTCGACCACGTGATCCACCGACGGATACGGGTAGACGTAGTGCAAACGCACCCAGGCGTCCAACTGCCCCAATTCTCGCGCCAATTCCAACAGACGCGTTTTAACGGGTTTGCCACCCGCAAAACCGGTCTTGTAACGTACGTCAAGCCCATAGGCGGCGGTATCTTGGCTGATCACCAAAAGTTCCTTGACGCCGCCTTTGACCAAGTTTTCGGCTTCTTGCAAGACGCTGCCGATGGGACGGCTGACAAGATCGCCGCGCAAATCGGGAATGATGCAAAAAGCACAATGGTGCGAGCAGCCTTCGCTGATCTTTAAGTACGCATAGTGCGAAGGCGTCAACTTCAAGCCGGCCTTAGGCACCAGCTCGTCAAAAGGCTCGTGCGGACGCGGCAAATGAGAGTGCACCAAGCTCAACGTTTCCATGAGGCTGTCGGGACCGGTCACGCCCAAAACTTTGGGAATGCGCTCCTTGACCCAGTTGGAGCCGTCGTCGTTTTTCTTGCCGCCCAGGCAGCCGGTGACGATCACGCGACCGTTTTCTTTCAAAGCTTCGGCAATGGCTTCCAGACTTTCGGCCACGGCCGCATCGATAAAGGCGCAGGTATTGACGATCACCAAATCGGCTTCTTTGTAGTCGGCGGCAATCACATAACCTTCGGCACGCAATTCGGTGACGATGCGCTCGGTGTCGACCAAAGCCTTGGGGCAACCCAAGCTCACAAAACCCACACGCGGGATTCGATTGATTTTTTTCGGGGTCATATTCGGTTTCTTCAAAACTTATTTGGGTTCGATCCAAATCAAAGCGGCATGGCGCCCGCTCTTGGCGCCGTCGCGTCTGAAACTGTAAAAGCGCTTGGCATCCGTCACGGTCGAAAGGCCGCAGTCTTCGACATTGGCGACGCCGACCTTGGCCAAGGCCGTCTTGGCAAAAGCGGCCAAATCAATGTGCCACTTCTCGCCCACGATTTTGACACCGGCCGTGCATTCGGGATAAGCGGCCTCAAACGCGTCTTTGACGTCCGCACCCGTTTCAAAATCGTCGAAACCGATGCGCGGCCCCAACCAGGCTTTGAGCTGCGCGGCATCGTCTCCAATCGATTTCTTCAATTCTTGGATGGTGTTTTCAATGACGCCGCCCGCCAAACTTCTCCAACCGGCATGAATGGCGGCAACGCCGCGCCCAAGGCTGTCGGCCACCAAAATCGGCAGGCAATCGGCCACCTGAACGGTGCACACGACGCCGGGCGTCGTCGTGATTTGTGCATCGGCCTCAACCGTTTCGTCTTCGACCGTGTCGGCCACGACCACATCGGTGCCGTGCACCTGCGTCATCCAACGGGGTTCGGTGGGCGTCAACTGTCCCACAATCGAGCGATTCATGCGCACGCAACCGGCATTGTCTTCTACGCGGCTGCCGACATTCAAACCCATGATGCCGTCAACACCGCCCCAGGGCCCCGAAGACACGCCGCCTTCGCGTTCGGTAAAAATAGCGCCGATACCGTCGCCCATCTCGGGGCGAATCGCGGCCAGTTCGTCTTTAAAATCCATCATTTTTTTACTCTTCGTCGTAGTCGGCAAAAACATCGGTGGGTTCGTCCAAGGGACCGAAACCCAATTCATCCATTACTTCGGCCATATCGCTCGGCGGCTCCACAAACCACTCCACCGTCTCGCCCGTGCCCGGATGGCGCAAACGCAAGCGGCTCGCATGCAGGGCCTGGCGGGAAAATTCGGCGACAATGCCGGCAGACTCGGGCAACTTCGAAGCGTTGGTGCGATATAAGGGATCGCCCAACAAAGGCAACCCGACGGTGGTCAAATGCACGCGAATCTGGTGCGTGCGCCCCGTTTCCAAACGGCAGGCCACCCAACTTAAGGTGCGACCTTCGATTTGCGCCACGTCCACCAAGCGGCAATGGGTCTTGGCAGGTTTGCTGCCCTGACCGCCGCGACAGCAAAAACGCAACGGATTGCGGGGATCTCGCCCGATGGCGCGATCGACAAAGCCGGCTTCGGGCGCCACGCCCAAAACCACCGCCCAATATTCGCGACCGACGGTGCGGGCCTGGAGCTGACGCACCAAGTCGGTTTGGGCGGCTTCGGTACGCGCCACCACCATCAACCCGGAAGTTTCCTTATCCAAGCGATGCACGATGCCTGCGCGCGGCACACGCGCGAGTTCCGGAAATTCGTACAAAAGGCCGTTTAAAAGCGTGCCCGTCCAGTGGCCGGCAGCCGGATGCACCACCAGTCCTGCCGGCTTATTGATGACGATGATGTCTTTGTCTTGGTAGACGACTTCAAAGTCGATGCCGGCTTCGGGCGCGTAAGCCTTGTCTTCGGGCGCGGCTTGCGGGCGCACGACGAGCTCGTCGCCGCCGGCGACCTTGACTCTGACGCCTGCGGCAACAACGCCGTTGACATCCACCGCACCGGTTTCGATCCACTTCTGGATGCGGGCGCGCGAGACTTCGGGCATCAGGCGTGCCAAGACCTTGTCAAGGCGGTCTCCCGTCTGAGAATAGTCCAAAACGAAGGTTTGAATCGGGCTTTCTTGCGCCTCGATTTCCTCATCTTCTTCAAGCTCGGTTACACTTGCGTCATCCGAATTGATTGTCAAGGGCGCCAGTTCGTCGTCACTAACGATATAATCGCCCAAATTCTTTTCTTTTGTCGTCGTCACTATGAATTCCAAAAACGTATTGCGCCTGACCAAAATCGCTTGTCTTTCGGTCGCCGCTGTTATCACTACCGGTTGCTCCTGGCTTCAGAATCTTGAAGTCGATCCGACCCGCGATTGGACGGCCAATCAACTTTATTCCGAAGCACGCTCCGCAATGAGCGAAAGCAACTGGGAAGTTGCCAGAGATTACTATACCAAGCTTGAAGCCCGTTACCCGTTCGGCAGCTACGCGCAACAAGCGCAAATCGACTTGGCCTACGTCTACTTTAAAGACGATGATGCCGCAGGTGCCGTGCAAACGATCGATCGGTTCCTTCGCGCCTACCCCAACCATCCCAACAGCGATTACGCATTGTATTTGAAAGCGCTCGCCACGTTAAACGAACGCGACGGTTGGTTGGCTTCCATGACCCGTCAGGACTTGGCCGATCGCGATGCGCAAGCCGCGCGCGATGCGTTTGACATCTTTAAAGAGCTTGCCGCCCGCTATCCGGACTCGCGCTACGCGCCCGAAGCACGTCGCCGCATGCACGAATTGGTTCTGGCTCAGGCCCGTCACCAGATGCAGTCGGCTCGCTTTTACTTCGTCCGCAAGGCCTACGTTGCGGCAATTAACCGCGCCAAGACCGTGCTGGTCGATTTCCAAACCACGCCCGTGCGTGACGAAGCGCTGGAGTTGATCGCAGACAGCTATCACGAACTCGGCATGTTCGATCTGGAAAAAGACATCCGCCGCGTGATCGAAGCCAACCGTCAGCCGGTGGCTCGCAATTAAGCCGGGCTTTCCTCCCAAAACAAAACGACGTCTGTTTTTACGGCAGGCGTCGTTTTTTTGTTCGGTCGCAATTTTACAGCGTTCGGAACTATTTGCTCAAAATCTCTGCTTGAGGCAACGCTTTTTGGCCGCCCTCGACAAATCTCTGCGCCCACATCAGTCCGATCACGGACTTCACATCGGTGATGCGTCCGTCGCAAGTCATCGCCAAAGCTTCTTCAAAAGGCACGCGCACGAGGGTTAAAAACTCATTGTCATCCAACTTTTGAGAGCCCGATTCGTCAATGTCTTGAGCCAAATAGATGTAAATGCGCTCGTCGCTATAGCCGATGGCATTGTGAATCACGCCGAGCTTGACCCAGCTTTTTGCCGCCAAGCCCGTCTCTTCGGTGAGTTCGCGCCGGGCGGTATCAAACGGGTCTTCGCCCGCGTCGATCTTGCCGGCCGGAATTTCCCAAAATGCACGATTCATCGGAGCGCGCCACTGCCGCTCCAACACCACGCGATTTTGACTGTCAAGCACCACCATGGCAGACGCCCCGGGATGACGAATCATTTCGCGCGTGGACGTCCTGCCGTTGGGTAACGTCACCGTCACGCGATCGACTTTTAAAAGCCTGCCGTCAAAGACGCGTTCGCTTGCCGTTGCCGCTTCTGCCAAAGCGGCGTCGGTCGCCGCCAAATCGCGCTCGTTCATTTTCGATCAATCCTTGTAGTTTTGTCTGGCCTTGCCGCGCGTCATGTCGTTTTTCATCAAACGTTCCTGCTGACGCTTCCACTCTTTCTTGCTTTCGTCGGAGCGCTTTTCAAATTCGCGCTTACCCTTGGCCAAGGCCAAAGAAAGCTTGACGCGACCGCGCACGAAGTGCAAATCCAAGGGCACGAGTGCGTAACCCGAGCGCTCGACCTTGCCGATCAAGCGTTCGATTTCGCGCTTGTGCATCAAAAGCTTGCGCGTGCGCGACATTTCAGGTTTTTCATGGGTGCAGATTTGGTCTGCCGGCGTCATGTGGGCGTTGCACAAAAAGAGTTCGCCTTCTCGCACATAAACGTGTGCGAGATTGATCGTCGCGCGTCCTGCGCGCACGCTTTTGACTTCCCAACCGCGCAACACCATACCGGCTTCAAAACGTTCTTCGATCATGTAGTCGAATGTGGCGCGTTTATTTTTAATGACTTTTTCCACTTTTCTTATCCTTATTCTGCGGTTTGCGAATTGTACCAACGACGGCGTTTTGTCACTCACTTTCATTTGTTGCAAAACGTCAACACTGCCGGCACCGTTACGCAAACCTTGCCTAATTTTCTCAACTTGATGATTTTTTGCACTTGTTTATTGCATCCGCTTTGCCAAGATTCTTTCTCATACTTAAAGTTCAGGTATAGAAATTTTGCATCGAACTGCATATAAGGAACTTTCTGCGATGGCAATGGATCCTTCTTTTAAAACGATTTTCCCGATGGGCCCCGTCAACCCCTACGGCAAGTTTTTCACGGGCACGTCTTATTTGACGATGCTTTCCGATAACGACGACGTTTTCAACGCCCCGATCGGCAACGTCACGTTTGAGCCGGGCACCCGCACACACTGGCACGTTCACTCGGGCGGTCAGATTTTGTTGGTTACGGCCGGTCGCGGCATCTATCAGGAGCGAGGCAAACCCGCGATTCGTTTCCAAGCCGGCGACGTCATTCGCATCCCGCCCGATGTCGAACACTGGCACGGGGCGGCAGCCGACGAACCCATGAGTCACATTTCCATCGAAACCAACGTCCCGAACAACAAGGTCACGTGGCTCGATCCGGTGACCGACGAACAATATTCGCAAGCACAACATTAACGCTTTCACTTTTATGAGGACAACCCAAATGCAACGACGCGACATCGCAAAAATGGGGCTGGCAGCCGCTGCGACGGCCATCGGAACAACTTCTGTTATGGCACAAAACAAAATGACGCAAGAAACCGAACTTACTCAAATCCTTTCCCGCTTGACCGACCGCGATGTACCGGCCATGGTCAAGATGCCCGTCAAAACTCAGTGGTTGGTGCGTTTGACCACCCTGACCGCTCTGGGCGACACGGCCGTTTTGCCCGACTATTTCCTGCAAGCCTCCAAGGCCGGTCTGTCGACCGACGAAATGCAGGAAGCCGTCATGCAAACCATGGCTTACGTGGGCATTCCCATTGCTCGTCGCGCCGAATTGATTCTGCTTGACGTCGTCAAAGCCAACAATTTGCCGGCCCCCAAGCCGCAGGGCACGGTCGATGATAAAACCCGTTTTGACGACGGGCTCAAAGCGCAAACCGGCATTTTCGGCGACGCCATTCTCACGATGCACAAAAATGCCCGTGCCGAAGAGCGCCGCATCATGGTCGATTTGCTCACCGGTTTTTGCTTCGGCGACACCTACACCCGCAAGACCCTGTCTTTGAAGATGCGCGATTTTTTGACCTTCGTGACGATTGCCGCTTTGGGCGGGTGCGATCCGCAAGTCAAATCGCACGTGGGCGGCAACCTTAACATGGGCACCACCCGTGAAGAGTTGATCGAAGCATTGGTCGTGATGGCTGGCCTTATCGGCTTTCCCAAGACCTTAAATGCCTTGGCTGCCGTCAACGCCGTGGCATTGAAGAAATAATTGCCTTTCTCTCCTTAGCCAAAAAGCCCGAGATCGCCGACGATGCGCTCGGGCTTTTTGTTTGATCGGCAATTGAAGTGGTATGGGTTTCTTGGACACAAAGGAGTCCAAACCCATGAGAATACCGA
>JAUNOJ010000038.1:0-1877 GCA_030531135.1 Sutterellaceae bacterium
CCAAAGTGATCGGTATCGATCGTTTCGTGACCGGCACGGGTATCCGTGACGACTTGGCAGCTATCGATTCCCGCTACCAGAAGAAGTGGGGCACCAAGATCGACAAGTTCGACTACATCACGATGGCCACCCAATACGCTGCCGGCCACATCAACCAGGACTTGGTGAAGCTTTTCTGCGACAACTCCGGCGAAGCCATCAACTGGTACGGCGATCGCTTGGCTGAACGCGGTGTCGAACTCTGGCACGAATCCGGCGACAAGGTCGACGAATCCCGTTACCATCACTTCCCCACCGGTCACTCTCCGCGTTGGCGCACGAGCGACGACGGCACGGGCAAGCCCTTGGACGGCAACCGCATCATTCACGACTACGCCGTCAAGAAGGGTGCTCGCTTTGACTACAACACCCGCATGATCAAGCTCACCAAGGAAAAGGGTCGCGTCACCGGCATTATCGCCACGAACGCCGACGGCGATTACGTTCGCTACGTTGCCAAGAAGGGTGTGGTGGTTTGTACCGGCGGCTACGCTCAGAACTACCAGATGATGGAAGCTCTCCAGCCCTGGAACTTGCGCATCGTTGCACGTACCCGTGCCATGCCGGGCGCACACGGCGACGGTATCCGCGCCTGCTTGTGGGCCGGTGCCAAGATGGACGAAACGCACTCCATGATGATGTTTGACCGTACCGCCATTCGTCCCGACCAGATTCCTGGGCCCGACGTTTGCAAGTCCGGCGACAGCGGCTTCTTCTGGATGGGTTCTCAGCCGTGGTTGAAGGTCAACAAGGACGGCAAGCGCTTCATCAACGAATCCGGCACCTACGAAAACATCCTTCACTGCGACGAATACCAGAAGGATCACAGCCACTACACGCTCTTTGACAGCAACTGGACCAACTACGTTGCTCAGTTCAAGATGCACGGTTGCTCTCGTTTGGTTCCGTTTGAAAACGGCGCCGACCCCAACATCCCGTATCAGGTCATCCGCGACAAGATGTTGCCCGAATTGATCAAGAACGGCTATGTGATCCAGGCCAACTCTTTGGACGAACTCGCCAAGGGTCTCGGTATCCCGGCCAAGCAGTTGAAGGCCACGGTCGATCGTTACAACAAGCTCGTTGCTGCCGGTGAAGATACCGACTACGGCAAGGAAAAGTTCCGCTTGAGCCCCTTGAACAAGCCGCCGTTCTACGGTGCCAAGACCACGGGTCAGATCCTTTGCACGATGGACGGTATCCAGATCGATACCAACATGAACGCCATCGGCACGGACGGCAATCCGATCCCGGGCTTGTATGTTGTCGGTAACGACAGCGGCTGCTACTTCGCCAACACCTACCCGAACCTCTCCACGGGTATGGCTTGCGGTCGTACGGTCACGACCGGCCGTTTGGTGGGCAAGTTGCTTGCCAAGAAGGCCTAATTAGGACGAATTTTTTTCCCGGCCACACTCCTCAGCCGGGAAAGACTTCTTCTCCTCTCAAACAAAGCCGCACGGTTTCTCTCCCCGTGCGGCTTTGTTCTATTTTGGCGTTTTTCAAAATAAATCGTACGCGTTATTCAATCACAGAAATTGTTTTTACCTCAACTTCGTCGGTTTCCATAAACTCGCGCTCGAACTCGCCTTCGATCCTTACTTTCGTTTTGCTGTCGATCGGCTTTCCGTAAAGGAGCTTGTCGTCGATTTTGACTTTGACGGTGCCCGTGGCATCTTCGAACATATATTTTTCGTGCCAAAGCTCCTTGGTTACTCGACCTTCGAGAGCAACGCGGTCGTTGTTTTTGCCGTTTTTGAGTAACTGCTCGACGCTGATCACGTCGGGCGTATCGGGCACAAACTGAGCAAATGCGCCGGAGCAAGCCACGACGGAAA
>JAUNOJ010000038.1:1887-11192 GCA_030531135.1 Sutterellaceae bacterium
GGTTTTCTCCGAAAAAGGTTTGTCTTACAGCACACTTTAGAGACTGCGCATTAGCGAGCAGATAGCCGGTCGGCAAAGTTTGCACTAAGCCTTCTGTGCACTCGTTGCTCGCCAATGTCTTTGAGATCGACATACGAAAAAAATCGCAAGACCTCCGAAGAAGTCTTGCGATTCCCAAGCCGATATCAAATCAAGCGATCAGAGTTCTTGTTCAGGTTGCTCAAAGAGACTGCTGAAACCGTGATCGTAGCGAGCGCCGCCCGAGCGGGGATTGGTGGAGTACATCTGCTGGCGCATATCGTACAAAACGCGTGCGGCGGCAGGGGCAATATCGCGCGCCGTAAAGCCGCCTTCGTCTTCTACGCAAGACACGCCGTGCAACCACACGGCGGCAAGCGTAGCGCTCACCAAATCAAAGTCCTGCGCAAAGAAGGCGCCGAGCATGCCGGCCAAGGCGTCGCCGGAGCCTGCGGTGGCCAGAGATGCGTCGCCCGTCGGATTGATCCACGTGCGGGAGCTGCGCAAAGAAACGACGGAGCCTGCGCCCTTCAAAATGGAGATGGCACCCGTTTGAATGGAGAGCTCACGACCTTGGCTCACGCGATCGGCATTGACCTTTTCCACCGTGGTGCGCAAAATGGCGGCGGCTTCGCCGGGGTGCGGGGTAATGACGGTGTGAGCCTTACGCGCCAAAACCATATCCTGAAGATTCAAGTCGTCGGCAAGCATTCTCAGCGCATCGGCATCCATAATCAAAGGCACCGGTGCATTGATGGCATCAATCAAACGCTTCTTGGCTTTTTCGGAAAAGCCCATGCCGCAACCCACGACGTTGCAGCTCGTTTTTGTGAGATCGATTTCGCCCTGAGCAAACATGAGTTCGGGATAAACGACGTCCACACAAGGCGCCTTGTCGCTCATCAATTCCACCGTCACGCGGCCTGCGCCCATCGTCAAAGCGGCGCGCGCGGCAATCAAAGCGGCGCCCACCGTACCTGTTTCGCCGCCGATGACAGCTACGTGACCGTAGGTGCCCTTGTGGGTATTTTTGCGACGGAATTCCAACACGTGGCGGAAGTCTTCGGGGGTAATCAAACCCAACGTAGACAAGGGAACCGAAATGCCCAATTCGTCGACTTCAACGCGGCCGGCGGCATCGGCACCGTCGTTGATGTAGCAACCTGCCTTGGGAGAGAACATGGCAACCGTCAGATCGGCCATACACCCGAGAGCGCCGCCCACCCAGTGGCCGGTCATAGCGTCGATCCCGGAGGGAACATCGATACTGACGTGATAGGCCTGACGTTCGTTAAACCACATGGCGGCGTCCAAATAGTCGCCCTTTAACGGCTTGCAAAGGCCGGTGCCGAACAAAGCGTCAACGACCACTTCGGCTTTGTCAGCCATGTAAGGGTCGGCAATCGTCGTGCCGCCTGCGGCTTGCCAAGCGTTGAACATCAAAAGCGCATCTTCGGTCTTGGGTTTGTCGCAACCGATCAGGCAGCACGTGACGCGAAAACCGTGTTCCTTCAAAACGCGGGCGGCGGCAAAACCGTCGCCGCCATTGTTGCCCGGACCGCAAATAAAGACCACGTGGCAACCGGCTTCGCACAAGTTTTCAATGCGCGTGGCAACGGCAAGCCCCGCGCGGCGCATCAATTCGGCCTGGGGCAGTTGGTTCTGGAAGCGGTGTTCGAGCGTGGCGAGCTCGTCAAGATTCAAAATTTGCTGAGACATGATCGGCTGGAATAAAAAATAAACGGGAAAACCCCGAATTTGGCAAAGTCTCGCAATTCTAGTCGATATTGCTTAGTTTTCCTATTGTTTCGAGCCCCGCATACAACAAAAAACTCGAAGGCAGACAGTCTTCGTCCGTATAATTTGCACCGTCTCGACTTACAACACATCAACGACTCATGCAAATCTACGAACTGACTTCGGCAGCCAACGAAAACATCAAACGTTGGAAGAAAATCGCCTTTACGCCGCGCGCCAATCACAAATTTGGGCTCACCATCGCCGAAGGCCTTCATTTGGCCGAAGTGATCGCCCAACGTCAGGTGCCTGCCAAGTCCGTCATTTTGCGCCAAAACCGCAATTCGGGCGAAGCCGATATCTTTGCGCAAGCCATCGAAAGCGAGTGCGGTGCACGCGTCTACGAGTTGCCCGAAGCTCTTTACGAGTCGATTTGTCCGGTGGAAGCCAGTACCGGCATTATGGTTGAGATCGAGTGTCAGTCGGCCGATCGTCCGGCAGTTCCGTTGCCCGTGGACGCCCTTTATTTGGACGGCGTGCAGGATGCCGGCAACATGGGAACGCTGATTCGCACGGCTGTCGCAGCCGGCGTCAAACACATTGCTGCAAGCCGTACGTCATCGGGCTTTTGGACGCCCAAAGTGTTGCGTGCCGGCATGGGCGCGCACTTTGCCGCGCACTTGTATGAAAACGTTTCGCCCGACGAATTGCATGCGCTTTTTAAGTCTCGCATTATCGCGGCCGATGCCAGAGGCGGGGTGGACCTTTTCAGAACGCCCGCATGGGAAGAGGGGACAACGGTTTGGATGATGGGAGCCGAAGGTCCGGGGTTGTCGGACGCCGCATTGGACGTAGCCGATATGCGTTGCCTCATTCCGATTGAAGACGACTGCGAAAGCTTGAATGTGGCTGCAGCCGCATCGGTGTGTTTGTTCGAGCAGCGCCGTCGTCGGTTGATGCGGTAGTTTAAGATCGGCCGGTATGACGGAAACGAGACAAAAAGACCTTCCTCTGACAACATCTTCTTTTGTCGAATTGCGCAAGCTGTGTCAGATTTATGTCGACAAGACCGATTTGGTCTATTCGTTGGCCGGAGATCGGAGAAAGTACTTTCTCGCTCGTCCCGGAGGGTTCGGGAAATCGCTTCTCATATCAACTTTTGAGGAGTTGTTTTGTCACGGTGTTGCCGGTTTCCGGGGGCTCAAAATCGAGCCTTTGTGGAACGACACAACATACTCAACTGCCGTTTTGGATTTTTCGCAAGATCTGATATCACGAATGCGCTCAAGCATCTCATCAAAATAATCCTTACCAAGGAAGTAGTTAGGATTCTTCAGACGCTCGTCGTCCATGGCAAATCCTTTCACGATGTAGTCGTTCAAAATTTGCGTAGCCCACATACGGAAAGCAGTAGCACGCTTCGAGTTGACACGGTATCCGACGGCAATCGTAGCGTTAAGGTTGTAGTGCATTGTCCGATATTGTTTGCCATCGGCGGCAGTTGTAAAGAAAAATTTGACAACTGAACTCTCCGCTAATTCCCCCTCATCAAAAATTTTCTTGAGATGATTAGAAATATTTTGTTTAGTTGTATCAAAAAGGTCAGCCATCAGTTTCTGAGTTAGCCACAAAGTTTCTTCGCTCAAGATAGCTTGCACATGGACTTTTTCGTCTTCGTCTCTGTAAATGACAATATTGCCAATCGCTCCTTCTGTTACTACACCTTGTTTGGTCATGGTTGCATCCTGATTATTAATTCGTTCAACTACGAAGCAAAGCTTGCTCAATAACGAATGGATTCTAGCCTAAGAAGGAAATTGCCCGTTAGCGCGTAGACGGAACATCTGGTTTCGTTGATTTTGAACTTCCTCATTATATTGAGTCGTAATTTTGATCGTGACGCCGGCCGGCCCCAATGTTTGCGCCAAGCCGCGCACATCGTCGATTCTGCCTAGCCGCGTGTAGTTCCAGGCGTTTGTGCCGAGCATCAGGACGATTTGGTTACCCGTGTAGAGCAAAACGTCACCCGCAAGGGCTTCTATCCATGTGTCGTCCGAAGGCAATCGAGCCCCCAATGGTCCAACCTTTTCAAACCCGCCGTAATCCTTGAGTCGACATTCGATCGGCAGCAGCTTAAGTAAAGCTTGCGCGGCTCTCGTGTTGGCAAGCGTAAGAGAAAGACGTTTGCCGTTGGCTTCGAGAAAGATTTTGAGATTCGGGTTTTGCGTGCTTTGAGATCGCATGATTCTGTTGTCCTTACCAGAGGTGTGAGAGCAATTTTAGAAACCGCCGAGTGGATCAGCCAATACTTTCTTCGCCTACCAAGAAATACCTCAAAGCCATAACAGACATTCGGGCAAAAGCAAAAGGGCAAGCTCAGCGACGAACTTGCCCTTTCAAGGTTTTGACGAATCGACCGATTAGAGACCGGTAATCAAAACCACAAGAATCAACAGCGGACAGCAAATCGTCAACAGGAAACGGAAGACCTGCATGGCTGAAAGACTTGCATCGCTGCCCATGCGGATTTCGTCACGCATCATCGACCACTGCTTAACACCGACCAACATACAGACCACAAGACCGCCGATGGGCAGGCTCAGGTTGCTGGTGAAGTAGTCGAAGTTGTCAAAGACCGTGCGACCGGCAATCTTAAAGTCGGCCAAAGGACCGAACGACAGACCGCAGAAGCTGCCCACAAAAAGCATCACAAGGCTAATGAGCGTCACGGCCAAGGTGCGGTTCATCTTGAGTTCGTCCACGAAGAACGCCACCACCAATTCCAACTGAGACACCGAGCTCGTTAAAGCCGCCACAACCAAGCACAGATAAAAGACGATGGCAAAGATCTGCCCCATGGGCAACTGTGCAAAGACAACGGGCATTGTCATAAAGGTCAAACCGGGGCCCGCAGCCGGATTCAAATCAAAGGCAAAGACGCTCGGCATAATCATCAAGCCGCCGAGAATCGAGGCAATCGTGGCCAAGAACGTAATCCAAGCGCAGCTGCCGATCAAGTTCGAGTTCTTGGGCAAGTAAGAGCCGTAGGTCAACATACAGCCGCAACCCACGCAAAGGCTAAAGAACGTAAAGCCCATGGCGGCCAAAAGGCTCTGCCAGCTGAAGGCTTCGGGGTTCCAGCTAAAGAGGTAGGCTAAGCCCTTTTCAGAGCCCGGCAACATCAAACCGCGAATGATCACGATCAACACCAAGACAAAGAGTAACGGCATCAAAATCTTGCTGATGCGTTCAATCCCTTTGCTGATGTCGTAAGCCACCACCCAAGCCGTCAGGAACAAAAAGAGCGCCTGATAGCCGATGGAAATGTAGGGGTTGGAAACCAAGGCGCCGAAGTGAGCGTTGAGCTCGTTTTGGTTGGCCACAAGGCCGTTACCCAACACCGCATCGATAAAGTAGGAAATGGTCCAACCGCCGATGGCCGAATAAAAACACAGCACGCAAAAGCCGGTCAAGACACCTAAATAGCCCCAGCCGACCCAATTCTTGCCGCCGATCGAACGATAGGCCGTTACGATCGAGCCTTTGCCCGTGCGCCCGATAGCGACTTCGGCAATCAAAAGCGTCAAGCCGATGGTAAACGACAAGACGATATAGGGAAACATAAAGACGCTGCCGCCGTTGGAGCCCGCCAAGTAGGGGAACTTCCAAATGGCACCCAAGCCCACGGCTGCACCGGCACTTGCCAAAATAAAGCCGATGCGGCTTGACCAATTACTTCTTTCAGACATTGTCTGTCCTTTTTCGGGGTTCAAATAATCCGCTAATGATAAAGGCCGAAAACACCGATTCGCGGGTCTTCGGCCTTGTCATTACATTAGCATTGCTTTTGCGCAAGCGCTCTAGTCGTTTGCGCTTAAGTCCGGGGGCTTAGAGCCCGGTGGCAATCACTACAAGCACCAATGCCGGCGCCAGAATACGCAAGCTCCACTTGATGAAAGTGGTGACGTATTCCGGATAGACGTGATTGAGATTGATCTGAGACTTGGTCTTTTCCCAAGACTTCCAGCCGGCCAACAAAGCAATGGCCAAACCGCCCAAGGGCATCAGAAGGTTGGTGCAGACATAGTCGAGGAAGTCGAAAATGTTCTTGTCCAAAATCGTGATGTGGCCCAAGGGACCGAACGAAATCGCAGACACCCCGCCCAAGAGGAAAAGTGAGATGTAGCACAACAAGGTCGAACCGCGACGCGACATGCCCCATTCGTTTTGCAGATAAGCCACGCACACTTCCAAAAGCGACACGGCGCTCGTTAACGCAGCCACCAACAGGCACACGTTAAAGAGAATGGCAAAGAACCAACCGAAGGGAATCTGCGAGAAGATCAAGGGCACGGTCACAAACACCAAACCGGGACCGGCGTTGGGATCTTGTCCCAAAGCAAAAACGGCGGGCATAATCATGAGCCCCGCCAGAATCGAGGTCTGCACGGCCAAGTAGGCAATCCACAGGGTGGAGTTGGGAATGTCGGTCGAGTTCTTCAGGTAGGCGCCATACGTCACCATGATGCCGCAGCCCACCGACAGAGAAAAGAACGTAAAGCCCATGGCGTTCAAAATGCCTTGCAGCGTCACCTGATCCCACGAGAACTTAAAGAGAAATTCCACGCCTTCCATGGCGCCGGGCAGCGTCAAGGAACGGATGATGATAAAAATCATCAAGATAAAGAGCGTGGGGAGCAAGTATTTCGACAAACGTTCAATCCCGTGCACCACGCCCAAAGCGATCACGCCGCACGTCATCGACAAAAAGACAAAGTGCCAGGCGGTATTCACAGGCCCGTTACTGACCAAGGCGCCGAAGTTGGCACTCAAAAGCTTCGGGTCGTTGGTGACCAAATTGCCGAGCACGCTGTCGACCAGATACTTCACGCACCAGCCGCCCACGACCGAGTAATAGGACAAGATCACAAAGCTTGACAGCACGGCCAAGCCGCCCAAGACGGCAAAAAGCGGACCGCCGCACACCTTCAAAGCGTTTAAAGCCGAGCCGCGCCCGGCACGACCCACGCACAGTTCGGCCATCAAAAGCGCGACGCCGATCGTAAACGTAAAGAAGATGTAGGGAACGATAAAGGCTGCACCGCCGTTGGTACCGGCCCAGAAGGGGAATTTCCAAATGGCACCGAGCCCGATTGCAGAACCGGCCCCGGCCAAAATAAAGCCGATGCGAGAGCCCCATTGGCTGGATTGGTTAGACATGATTTTTATGACTCACTCTTAGTAGATCCCGTCGCGCCTCAAAGGGAAGGCCGTGCGCGGGCGACTTTTTCTTATCGATGATTTGTCGTCGGTTCGATTGAAATCAAACTCGAAAACAACGCAAACACGAAAAAATAACGTAAAACGCGCCCGCATTGAGATGCGCGCGCCGTTTGTGAGAGTTTTTCGGTTTTGTGTACAGCATCTTACCTAAATCATTTGAGAAAACCGAAACTTTTGCAAACTAATTGATGAAAACCTTAATAAAAGGGTTTGAGAAACGTCTCGGTTTGGCTATATTGCCTCCTTAAGGTCGTGAGACACAAAATGCATACCAAGGCACACGACCAACCTTTCGGGTGCTGTTTCGTTACCGCGAACAGTTGCAGCGTTAGGGATAATTCGATTCGCTCGACCTAAAAGTAAGTGTCGTTAAAACTGCGAGTCGCCATCCCGATCGGCACGCCCAAAAACGTGCTTTTTTTTATCGGTCTTATTCCTGCCGCCCTGCAACCTCGACAGTTTTCCGAGAGCGCTATCTTGGCTAACCCCAATTCAGGAAAGAATCGTTGAAATGCAACCGAGTGATCAGAATTCAGTGCCCGTGATGACGGGCGCCAAAATGGTCATTGAGGCGCTGCACGCCGAAGGGGTCGAGCATGTGTTCGGCTATCCCGGCGGATCCGTTTTGCCTCTTTATGACGAAATCTACAAGCAAGACTATTTCCAACATATTTTGGTACGCCACGAGCAAGCTGCGGTACACGCCGCCGACGCCTATTCGCGTTGCACCGACAAAATCGGTGTAGCGATCGTTACTTCCGGGCCGGGTGCGACCAATGCCGTGACGGGGATTGCCACCGCTTACGCAGATTCCATTCCCATGGTTGTATTTTCCGGTCAGGTGGGCTGTGCTCTGATCGGCACCGATGCTTTCCAGGAGTGCGACACCGTCGGTATTACGCGTCCCTGTACCAAGCACAACTTTTTGGTCAAAGACGTGCGCGAATTGCCCGAAACGATTAAGAAGGCTTTCTATATCGCCAGAAGCGGTCGTCCCGGTCCCGTTTTGATCGATTTGCCCAAGGACGTGCAGTGCGCCAAAGCACCGTTTAACTATCCCGAAACGATCGATATCGTGAGCTACCGTCCGGTTGTCAAGGGGCACTCGGGGCAAATCAAAAAGGCTTTGCAGGTCATTCTCAATGCCAAGCGCCCGCTCATTTACGTGGGCGGCGGCGCGGTTCTGAGTAACGCTGCCGAAGTCCTGACCAAGCTTGTGAACCATTTGGACTATCCGCTCGTGCAAACGCTGATGGCTATCGGCGCTTATTCGGGCAACGACCCCAAGAACTTGGGCATGGTCGGTATGCACGGCACCTACGAAGCCAATATGGCCATGCAAAACTGCGACGTTTTGCTTGCGATCGGCGCGCGCTTTGACGATCGCGTGATCGGCAATCCGGCCGACTTTGCTCGCAACGAACACACCGTGGTTCAGATCGACATCGATCCGAGCTCCATTTCCAAGTGCGTGCCCACCGATATTCCGATTGTGGGCGACGTGAAGGAAGTCTTGACCGAAATGGTCAATCAGCTCGAAAGTTCGGGCGCCAAACCCGATCCCGAATTGACGAGCGAGTGGAAAAAGAAGATTGCCGCCTGGAAGGCCAAACTGAGTCTGCACTACAAGACCGATCCCAACGGCGCCATCAAGCCGCAGGCCGTGATCGAACGTGTTTGCCGCTACACCAAGGGCCAAGCTTATTACACGACCGACGTGGGCGAACACCAGATGTGGGCGGCGCAGTATTTGAAACTCGATAAGCCCAAGCTTTGGATGACAAGCGGCGGTTTGGGCACCATGGGTTACGGTTTCCCGGCCGCGTGCGGCGCTTGCGTGGCGCACCCCGGTAAGCCCGTCGTGTGCTTTACCGGCGACGGCTCCATTCAGATGAATATTCAGGAGCTGGCCACTGCCAAGCAATACGGTCTTGCCCCCAAGATCGTGCTTTTGAATAACGGCTATTTGGGCATGGTTGCCGTGTGGCAGCGCGCCTACTATTCGGGCCATATGTCGGAATCCGTCATGGACGTGCAGCCCGATTTTGTGAAGCTTGTCGAAAGCTACGGCCATATCGGTCTTCGCGTCAAGACTTACGCAGAATTGGATCGCGCCATCGACGAGGCCTTTACCAAATACAAAGACGAGTTGGTCTTTATCGACGTGCACGTCGCACCCGAAGAACCGGTGCTGCCGATGGTCGGCCCCGGTCAGGGTTTGATGGACATGGTACTTGCCGAGGAGAACTGAGAAATGGCAAAACGAC
>JAUNOJ010000039.1 GCA_030531135.1 Sutterellaceae bacterium
AGTAGCAAGGCTTCCCCAAAATTTTTTTGACCAGAAACTCCCAAAGACAGGTTTGAATTTACAAAACTTTGTGCTTTTATTCCAAATAAATTTACTCTGACAACGATGTCGACCGCGCCGACGATCTTCATTTCTGCATCAGAAATGAAATGTACGCTTATCTAAAGGTCTTTTCCGAGCCACCTTCCTCTTTTTTACAGTAGCACGAGCTTTGTGATTGCGCGTGCACTCGTCATACTGGAGAGACGTCATGCCGATATCCCGCCGAACCTTTTCTCAACTGGCCCTTGCTTTAGCCGCCAACGGCTTTGTTTCTTTAACTGCGCACGCCTTCGGCGGTCCCTCGGGTGCCAAAACCATTTATAAAAAACAGGGCAACATCGGCCAAGTTTTGATGAACCCGTACAAGATTGCCCCGCTTACTGCAATTATCCGCGACGGCGGCTATGTCATTGAAAACGTCAAAGTACGCATCGTCCCCAAGAAAAACGGCCAAGAAATCGCCTACAGCGTCTCGCAAGCCCAGGTCATGACCCACGGCGGTATTCCGGTCTTTGGCCTGTATCCCGACTATGTCAATCGCGTTGAAGTGAGCTACGACCGCCACTTTGACGGCAAGGTCGAGCATTTTGACGAAGCCTATCGCATCTACGCGCCACCCGCCTACCGCAACATGTCGGGCGCCACCGGTGAAAGCGCCGCATTTCCCAAAGCGATCGTGCGTAAAAAGGCCGGCAAGAAGTTTGCCGATCGTCTCTACTACGTCAACAACATCGGCGCATTGGTCGGCGATAGTCGTCAGGCCGTCTGGAACAGCCCCGAGGGCGGTGCACTGCAATGGTCGTCCGACCCGATCAATTGGATTGTCGATACCAAAGGTGAAATTCGTTGGTTCTTGAAGGCAGACTCCATTTTTGATGTCAGCTCCATGTGGGACGGCGGCATCATGATGGGAATTCAACAAAATGCAGACGGTGCGCTTTCCTGGGGCTTCGGTCAAAGCTATGTCAAGTACGACATCATGGGGCGTCGCATCTGGCACAGGCGTCTACCCTTTGCCTATAACGACTTCAGCCACTCGATGGACGCCGCACAAAACGGCCACTACTTCCTGCGCGTTGGTTCTTCCAACTTAAAGCGCTTGGACGGCCGCAACGTCCGCACAGTGCGAGATCTGATCATCGAGGTCAATGAAGCCGGCGTCGTGGTCGATCAATGGCGCTTGTGGGAAATTCTCGATCCGTATCGTGCCACGGCCATCAAGGCCTTGGATCAAGGCGCCGTGTGCCTGAATATCGACAACAAGCTGGCCGGAAAAACGCTTTCGTCCGAAGAGTTGCAAAAGCTCGATCAAGCGGGCAACTTCGGTGACATTGTCGGTACGGGACCGGGACGCAACTGGGCGCATATCAATTCCGTCGATTACGACCCTACGGACGACTCGATCATTTTGTCGTCGCGCCATCAGTGCGCCGTCATCAAAATCGGTCGCGACAAGAAAGTCAAATGGATTTTGGGCGCAGGTGCCGGCTGGAAAGGGCACTATCGCGACTTATTGCTCACGCCTGTGGATAAAGACGGCAAGAAACTCAATTGCAACAATTTCAAGTGCAAAAATACCGATTTTGACTGGACTTTTACCCAACACACGGCTTTCCGAATCGACGAGATGTCGGACAAAAATACGATGATTCTCTCGGTATTTGATAACGGCGACGGTCGCAGCTTCGAGCAACCCGACAGCCCTATGGAAAAGTATTCGCGTGCCGTCATCTACAAAATTGATCAGCAAGCTCGCACAGTCGAACAAATCTGGGAATACGGTAAGAAACGCGGCCACGAGTGGTTTAGCCCAGTGACATCGCTCACCCAATATCAATCCGACAAAAATTCCGTGTTGGTTTATTCAGCCACAGCGGGCGCTCAGTACGATCTGAAGACGGGCGGTTTGATGTCGGCACCCAACCCCTATTTGGATGAGTTCGAATGGGGCGCAAAGGAGCCTGCCGTCGAACTGCAGTTCGAGTCTACTACCGGCTATCAGGCCATTGTCTTTGACGTCAACAAGGCCTTTAACGGCACGGTTGACTGATCTCAGTTAAAGCAAAACTTCCCGAGGGCAATCGGGAAGTCAAAAAAGCCGGAACAGTCTGCAAGACTCTCCGGCTTTTTCATGCGCTTCCGATCGTTACTCTTCTTGGTCGCTGTCGTCGAATTCAGGCGGCTTCTTGCGCCCGAAAACTCTCACACAGATGATGCCAGCTTCGTAGAGAATCACCAAAGGAACAGCCAACAACAACTGAGACAAAACATCAGGAGGCGTGAAGATGGCAGCCAAAACAAAGGCGCCCACAATCACGAAAGGTCGAGCCTTAACCAACTTTTCTGCCGTCGCCAACCCCACGTAATTCAAAACCATCACGAGAATCGGCACTTCAAACGTAATGCCGAAAGCAAAGAACATCGTCAGCACAAAACTGAAGTAGCTGTCGATATCGGGTGCAAAGTTGACCGAGTCCGGAGAAAAACCGGCAATGAACTTGAAGACCATCCCGAACACGATGAAGTAGCAATACGCCATACCGACGCCGAACATCGCCACACTCGAAATGATCAACGGCAAAGCCAAACGCTTTTCACTGCGATAAAGCGCCGGAGCGACATAAGCCCAGAGCTGATAAAGCACATAGGGCAGTGCAATCACAAAAGCCACAAAGAGCGTGACTTTCAAAGGCACCATAAAGGGAGCGACCACGCCTGTTGCCAGAAGCTTCGCGCCTTGAGGCAATGCCACCATCAAGGGCTGCGACAAAAAGTCGAAGATCTGCTTCATAAAAGGCGACAAGCAGCCGAACACCACCAAAATGGCGATTGCGGCTCTGACCGTGCGGTTACGCAATTCGATCAGATGCGAGACAAGCGGTTGCTCGTTGGCGGGATCTTCCGGGCTTTCGAGCTTTTCGTTTTCTTGAGCCATTTTTCAATTATCGGTAAATGCGTACGCGGTTACTTCTGGCGCGAGCTGCCAGGCGTCGGTTATAGCCGCCCAATTGCGGAGAACGATCCCCGAGTTCGGCTTTGAGTTTTTCGATCTGCTCGGCCAACTCGTCAATGGACGGACCGCACTTGTATCGCTTTTCAAACGTCGTGTGATTACTGTCGTTGGTGTTGTCGATCGGCTCTTCTCGACCATACCAGTCATAGAAGTCGTCCATCGTTTCGGCAACTTCGGTCTGCGCCTGCGGTTCGGTCGAAGCCGTATCCGCATCCTTCTTATCAAAGGCAGAAGCCAGATCATCGCCCGAAGACGTAGAGCCCAAGTCGGAGAAAGCAGACTTGGCTTTTTCCATGCCTTCGGTCATTTCTTGGGCAGCGGCATTGACATCGGATTGAACGCTCTTGACATCTTTTTCAATCGCATCCATCTGGCCTTTGACCGTACTGGTGAGATTGTCGGCCACACTCTTGGCCTCTTCCTGAATTTTTTTCAATTCAGAAAGCTCCGCTTCGCGCTCAATGTCGCTTTTGACCTGCTGAACCATGCGTTGAGCCTTGCCGAGCCACTGGCCGGCAGTACGAGCCACCACAGGCAGTTTCTCAGGGCCAAGCACCACAAGCGCCACGGCGCCGATCATGCAAAGCTCGGAAAATCCGAAATCAAACATCTTGTACTTCCGAAAAGTCGCACACGCAAAAAGCCGCGAACGGCAATTTGCGAATCACACTGCGAAAAAGACAAAGTCGGTGCGCTCTCTGACATTTTTCAGTGAGCGCACACGATCGGTTTTCGAGACAAGTCCCGAAATTAGGCTTCGGTCTTTTCCTTGGCCTTGACGTCAACGGCTTCTTCAGCCTTCTGAGCAACCTGTTTGGGAGCTTCGGCAGGCTTGCCTGCAGCGGCTGCGTCGTCGCCTTCCTTCATGCCTTCCTTAAAGCCCTTGATGGCGCCGCCCAAGTCCTTGCCCATGTTCTTGAGCTTACCGGTACCGAACACGAGAACGACGATGGCCAGAACGATCAACCAGTGCCAAATCGAAAGAGAACCCATTTTTTAAACTCCTAAGTGTCTTCTGTATGAAGAAATGAAAAACTGTTTGTTATGCCGCCCGATTATTTCCAGGGCTGCGGGCCGCCCAAAACATGAACGTGCAAGTGAGGCACTTCCTGTCCGCCGTCCTTGCCGGTGTTAATCACCGTACGGAATCCGCCGTCACATCCCTGCTGTTTGGCCAAAACCGGTACAAGGTTGATTATTTTACCCAAGAGTTGAGCATCCTCGGGCTTTGCTGCGGCCAAAGACTCAATATGCTGTTTGGGAATGATCAAAAAGTGAATCGGCGCCTTCGGATTAATGTCTTTAAATGCAATGACATCGTCATCCTCATAAATCTTGCCGCTGGGAATTTCACCGCGGGAAATTTTGCAAAAAATGCAATCGTCCAACTGCATGTCGATCTAGCCTCCTTGACCGAATCGGGGTTATTTCTCTTTGCGTAAGCTCTTTTCAACCAAGCCGCTTACGCCTTCGCGACGTTCGAGTTCGGCAAGCACATGCTCGGGGCGCAAACCGTAATGCGCCAACATCACAAGGCTGTGAAACCACAAATCGGCCGTCTCGTAAATAATATCCTTCGGGCTGTCGTCTTTGGCTGCCATCACGCACTCCGTGGCTTCCTCTCCGATTTTTTTCAAAATCGCATCGGGCGCTTTGGAAAAAAGCTTTGCCACATAACTCGTCGAAGGGTCTGCGCCTTTGCGACTTTCAATCACATCGGCAATCTGACCCAACACCTTCCCGAGATCGCGCTCGGGCAACTCCAAAGAGACCTTTTCATGGTCCGACATTTTCTGTCCTCCGGAAACTTAGATTTTAGCCGACTGATCTCTTTTGCGCCCACATCCGACGGGATTGGAACAAAAGAAAACCTTATCGACATTTCCGATATGCAAAAAAAACGCCGAAAACCAACTTTGGGCCTCCGGCGTTCAATCACAGCCGCTTTTGGCTGCAATAAAAATTCTGGTGGCGCATCACGGATTCGAACCGCGGACACAAGGATTATGATTCCTCTGCTCTAACCGACTGAGCTAATGCGCCGTTGAGTTTGAAATTATTTCAAGAATTTTCTGTTTTGTCAAGTGTCGTGCAACTATTTTTTCGCAAAAGTCGGCTCAATCAACTGATAGGTTCCGTAAAGCCGCATGAGCGAGAGCATTTTCTCAGGAACGGCAACCAGCTGCGGCACCAAATTTTTCTTTTGCAATACGCGCAACCAAGCCAAAACAATCGCTACGGTCGAAGAATCGACCGCCGTAACGCCGCTCCAATCCAAAACGGTATCACCCGCTTCGGCCGCTTGAATCACACGCGACTTGACAGCCGAAGCGTTAATGCGCGTCACGCGTGTTTCATTGACCAACATTGGGTGTTCCTTCCACGGGTTCGGTGAGCTTTTCGCGCATCGTCTTGATCAAACCTTCGATACCCGACTGATTAACCACACCGGCAAACTGCGTACGGTAGTTTTCAACCAGCCAAATACCTTCAACGTCCACGTCGACAATACGCCAAGATCCGCTCACCTTCTTCAAGCGATAGTTAACGCGCACATCGGGCTTACCCGGTGTCGTTAAAAGCGTGCGCACCAAAGCATCGGTTGCCGTGGGCTTGACACGATTGGGAGCGAGCTTCACCCCCTGATCTTTGACAGTACTCAAAGCCCCCGAATACACGCGTGTCAACTGCTCTCTGAAAAGCGTTTGCAGTTCGGCGCGCTGCTCTTTTGTGGCTTGTCGCCACTTGGGACCCACTGCCGTTCTGGTCATGCGTTCAAAGTCGACGACGGGCATCACGAGCTCGTCGACAAACTTCTTGACCTTTTGCGCATCCCCCGAAGCAAGCGCAGTGTCGGTTTTAATGGCATTGAGGATATTATTGCTGATTTCCAGAATCCACTGATCGGGATCGCCCGTTGCATCGGCCGCTGCCATTGCCCAAGGCGTGACACTTGCCAAAACCAAACTTCCCGCAATTTCCATCAACTCACGACGTGTCAACATCATTTTCTCCCGTTTCAATTGTTTGGACTTACTTCACCGGCTCTTGCGGGACATCATCCTCTTCGTCTTCGAATTCGTCTTTGGGAAATTCAAACGGAGGATTGCCGTCCCAAACGGCATTGTTTCTCATCGATAAGAAACCTTCTCGCGCCATCACGTACGGATCGACTGCGTCTTTGAGCAAATCTGTTGCCGGTATCAGCCGTGCACGCGTATCCAATCCGTAAAGCCCCCACATGCCCCATTCGATCCAACCGCCGTCGGTATACGTTTGCGGTTGACTCAAATAGTCCACACCAAGGCCTGCCGTATCGCGCACGGTCGAGGGGCCTAAGAAGGGAATCACGAAATAGGGGCCGCTCGGCACACCCCAAACGGCAAGCGTCTGACCGAAGTCTTCGTTGCGCACGGGCTGACCGCCGGCAGTGCCGGCCACGTCAAACATGCCGCCCACCCCCAATGTCGTGTTGATCAAAAAGCGGAAAAGACTCACCAACGCACCTTCGCCCTTACCCTGCAGGGCATTGTTCATCACGTTGGAAGGTTCTCCCAAATTGACGTAAATGTTGGAAATTCGATCACGAGCAAACTGCGGCATCACCGCTTCATAGCCCTTGGCGACCGGACGTAACACATATGTATCGACCGTATTGTTAAAGGCAAACGTGTGGCGATTCATTGTTTCCCAAGGATCGGAAGGATCACTTCCAGACCCTTCCGGAATTTGAGCACAACCGCCCAACATCAGTGCAGAAACACAAAGTGCGCTTAAACCGATTTGTCTCAACGACTTCATTTAAATTTTTTCCCTTTGTCGTATTTTGGCTTTGTCGTTCAATGCTTATTTATCGCCGCCTTTTTCAGCGAACTGATAGAGGAACTGGCTGATCAGGCTTTCCAAAACCAATGCGGACTGCGTCTGCTCGATCTTGCTACCCTGTTTCAAATCCGCATCATCGCCGCCGGCAGAAATCCCGATATACTGTTCACCCAACAGTCCCGAGGTCAAAATATTGGCGGAACTGTCGGCCGGAAACTTGAATTGATCGTCCAAATCCATCATCACCTTGGCCTGAAAGGTTTCCTGATCAAAACTGATGGACTTGACACGACCGACCACAACCCCGGCACTTTTCACCGGAGCTCGGGGCTTGAGCCCGCCAATGTTGTCGAAATTGGCACTGACCTCATAGGTGTGGGTGCTAAAACTGAAATTGCCCAAATTGGCTGCCTGCATCGACACAAACAGTAAAGCAACGAACCCCAACAAGACAAACAGTCCGACGGAAAATTCCAAAACCTTGCGTTGCATGTTTATTTCTCAATCACGTTAAATAGACGAAAACATAAAGGCCGTCATGATAAAGTCAAGCCCTAAAACCAAAAGCGAACTGACCACGACGGTGCGCGTTGTCGCACGAGAAACCCCCTCGGGCGTCGGACGAGCGCTGTAGCCCTGAAAAAGCGCAATCAAACCGACCGTAATGCCGAAGACGATCGACTTCCAGATGCTGTTGACCACATCGACATAAAAGTCCACGCCGTCTTGCATCTGAGACCAGAAAGCACCGTTATCCGTTCCGATTAAGCCGACGCCGACAATCCAAGCACCGATAATGCCGATTGCCGAAAAAATCAGTGTCAGAATCGGCATGGAAATGGCCACACCCAAAAAGCGCGGTGCCACAATACGTCGGATGGGATCGACACCCATCATTTCCATAGCCGCCAACTGTTCCCCTGCACGCATCAAACCGATTTCGGCCGTGAGCGACGTCCCGGCCCGCCCGGCAAACAAAAGCGCCGTCACGACAGGGCTTAACTCTCGCAAAAGAGAAACCGCCACCAACACGCCCAAAGCTTGTTCACTGCCGTAGCGAACCAAAATGTAGTATCCCTGAAGCCCGATCACAAACCCCACGAAAAGGCCCGAAACCGAAATGATGATCAGCGAATAGTTACCGATAAAGTGCGTTTGCTGAACGATCAGATAAAAACGTGCCAAAGCCGCAGGAACACATCGGAAAACCTGCAAAGCAAACAATGTCAATCGACCGATGGCACAAATTTGCTTAATGGCATAGTGCCCGAGCGAGGCGATCATTTGATAGAGGAAGCTTGTCATTTGACCTCGACTCCGAAATCTTCGGCAATCGTACATGCCGGATAGTGGAAACGCACGGGGCCGTCAGGCTGGGCATCCAAGAATTGACGCACATAAGGATCTTGAGAAGCCGACAGTGCTTCAGGCGTTCCTTGAGCGGAAATACGCCCTGCATTGATCATGTAAACATAGTCGGCAATGGCAAAGGTTTCCGCAACGTCATGCGTCACGATAATGGCGGTGGCACCCAAGGCGTCGTTCAAGCGGCGAATCAGCTGTGCGGTTACGCCCATGGAAATGGGGTCAAGACCGGCAAAAGGCTCGTCGTACATGATGAGAGCCGGATCCAAAGCAATGGCACGCGCCAGAGCCACACGGCGCGCCATACCACCCGAAATGTCCGAGGGCATTAAACCTGCCGCACCACGCAAGCCGACGGCGTTTAACTTCATCAACACCAAGTCGCGAATTGTCTCTTCATCCAAATCAGTCTGTTCGCGCAAAGGGAATGCCACATTTTCAAAGACCGACATATCGGTAAAAAGAGCCCCGAACTGAAACAGCATCCCCATGCGACGACGAATGGCATAAAGCGATTTTTCATCGGCCGCGTGTACTTCTTTGCCGTCCAACAAGATCTTGCCTTTTTGAGGGCTGATCAAGCCGCCGATGAGCTTTAACAGCGTGGTTTTACCCATACCCGAGCCACCCATAATGGCCACAACCTGTCCGCGACCGAACGACAACGTCACATCATCGAGAATGATGCGACTGCCGTAACTGAACGTCACGTCCTGAATCTGCAAAAATGCATCGGTCAAAGCCATCGATTGTCTCTCAAAGTAAGTTGAAAACCCATTTCTGAATGATCGTTCAGAAATGAAAAAGCTCTCCTATTATGCCACTTTTTCGCAACAGTTTATCTGCGGGCAAACCTAGAGTAAAGCGTCGCTCGGGGCAAATCTCACAAATCTTGCAACGCCTAGCTCTCTTAAGCGAACATCGTCTTGCGGCACCAGTTCGAAACAAGCTGCCAAAGCTTCGGGAACCGGTTCTGCTCGGCGCGTCGTCAAATTGATGTAATTCCATTCCGTTGCCGCCACACAGCAAATCTTGGCACCGTTTTTCATGACATAACGACGCAAGCTGGCGGGACCGGCCAAACTCTGCACCCACGTGTAAACCGTAATCTCATCGCCAAGCTTGCAGGATCTCAAATATTCGACCCAATGTTCGCGAGCAACCCAAGCGCCGTTGCCCTCTTGGAAATAACGCTCCGTGGGCCAACCGTTTTCAGCCGAAGCGTGGCGCGCCGCCTCTTCCATCCAACGCAGATACACTCGATTGTTGACGTGCTCCAACTCGTCGAGATCGCTTGGCTGTACCGTAAAGACTTTTGTCACAATTGCAGGCATTTCTATTCTTCCTCGGATGTATCTCGAATTCTTCAGACCCCGGCAGCTTGCGCTTTGACAACGGTCGTATCAAGCAACGGCGGCATAGGATCGACAACCCCCATCACGGCTGCCATGTCGGCGCTTACCGTACGACACAACGCGTGGCGATCGTCTCCCTTTCTCGGAGCCAAGATCGTGATTTCCACCGTCAAATCAGGCAGTGTCACCACATGCCACAAACATTCGAACAAGCCGGTATCACCCACATAGGCAGCCTTGACGGCAATTTCTCCACCCGACTTATATTGCAACACGACCGGCACCACGTCAGCCTGAGTGCGCACGGCCGCCTCCATCAAATTGGCATGCAACTTCAACAATTTCGTGCCGTCCGAAGTTGTTCCTTCCGGAAACATCAAAAGATTTTTACCGTCTTTGAGCGCTTGTTGCATCCCTTGACCGATACCGATCAAAGCACGTTTGTTGCCACGCTCGATAAAGATCGTGCCAACATGTTTGGCGATGACGCCGAAAACCGGCCACTTGGCGATTTCGGCCTTAGCCACAAAACCCGAAGGCAAAACGGAATCAAGCGCAAAAATATCCAAAAACGATATGTGATTGGACAAAATCAAACGACCTGTCTTGCCCGGCGTAATACCGGTGTCGTGCGCGGCTTTTTCATCCAATTGCCCGTTGACTCTAACCTTGACGCCCAACCAGCGCAAGAGTCGCCCAGCCCAGCGACGAATCACTCGTCCGCGAGATTCCGGCCCCTGGAAAGGAAAAACAAAGGCGATGATTACCAAACAACAAATCGTATAAATAAAGACGGCCAAAAAACGAGCCGCTCCCACAATTGTTCTCATGTTTTATTTCTCTGTATTTTCGTTTCGCTCAATTGCGTCCAAACTTTCTTCTTGCGGCGGTCTGACGGGTTGCCCCTCGTCAAACCATTGCTGCAAAATAACGGCAGCCGCCAAATCGTCTATCGGACCGTCAGACTCGTCGGCGTCGACTGTCACCGACGAATAACGTTCGTCGACCACGTTGACCGGCAATGCAAAACGCCCTTCGAGCTGACGCGCAAAGCGCAAGGCTTTAAACGTCACTTTCTCGTGATGTCCGTCGGAGTGACGCGGTACGCCCACGATCAAAGCGCCCGGCTGCCACTCGTCGATCAACTTTTGAATTTGGCCCCATTTCGTTTTATTGGTGCGCGCATCCACAATGGCCAAGGCCTTCGCGCTTTGCGTGATGCCGTTACCCAATGCAACGCCGATACGCACCTCACCGAAATCAAAACCTAAAACGATATCCATCTGTCGAATTTGGAGCAGGAAGAAAAGAGGGATATTTTACCGCTGCAACTCTTGAGTTTTACAGTTTCGATCATGCTTCGAAACGCTTAAGCGTGCCCGGCTTGCGTCAAGTTCGCAAAAGCGCCGCAAGCCTCGGCCGTCTTCGTATCGTCGAGCCCGACCAAAGCCATTGCCGCATCGTAACGGTCTTCCGCAGGTAAAGAAAAAATTACTCTGGGATCGGCCGGCGCCACCAACCAGGCTTGTTTGTCCAACTCTTCTTCAA
>JAUNOJ010000040.1 GCA_030531135.1 Sutterellaceae bacterium
CGTGCACAAAAATTAAGTGAACAGGAAGTTGTCAAAGCGGCACTTCAAGCCATTGTGCGTGACGAAAAGGTGACCATCGCCGATCAAATCGCCATTACCGAAGTCGAAGCCCCGCCTTTCCATGAAAAAGAACGCGGTTTGAACCTGATCGAACGCTTCAAGGCTTTGGGTTTGACCGATGTGACGATGGATCCCGAGGGTAATGTCATTGCCATCCGTCGCGGTACCGGCAACGGTCCGTTGTTGGTTTTGGGCGCTCACCAGGATACGGTTTTCCCGGCCGGCACCGACGTAAAGGTCAAGGAAATCGACGGCGTGTTCCACGGCCCCGGTATCAGCGACGACGCTCGCGGCTTGGCTGTGATTTTGCAGGTATTGCGCACGATGCAGGAATTTGACATCCAGACTGTGGGCGATTTGTACTTTGTTTGCACGGTCGGCGAAGAAGGTAACGGCGATCTGCGCGGCTCCAAGTACTTGTTCCACAAGTCCGGTTTGCCTGTCGACGGCTTTATTTCGGTTGACGGCGCCGATGTGACGCGTTTGCTTTCGGCTGCAACCGGCTCCAAGCGCTATCGCGTGCATTTCGACGGCCCGGGCGGCCACTCTTGGAAGAATTTCGGTCTTCCTTCTGCCATTCATGCCATGGGGCGCGCCATTGCCAAGGTGGGCGACGTCGTTCCGTGCGCCGATCCCAAGACGACCTATACGTGCGGCACGATTTCGGGCGGCACCACCGTGAACTCCATCGCCGCGCATTGCGAAATGGAATTGGATATGCGCAGTGCCGGTGCCAAGGAACTTGACGAAATTGAAGCCAAACTCCTGCCCTTGTTTGAAGAAGCCTGCCGCGAAGAAAATGCCCGTTGGGGTGCCGAAGGCGAACAGGCCGTGAAGTTGACGCTCGAGCCCATCGGTCATCGTCCGGGCGGTCAGCAGTCCGACGACGTGAGCGTCTTGCAGGCCTCTCGTGCCGCGATGAAGGCCGTCGGCATCGAACTCAAGAAGTATGACGTGGCTTCCACCGACCACAACATCGCCATCAACTGCAAAGTGCCCGCAACCACGTTGGGCGGCGGCGGTACCGAGGGTTACAACCACAACGTCAAGGAATGGTGGGATCCGACCGACAGCTATCAGGGTCCGCAGTTGGCGTTTATGACGAGCTTGTTGCTGTTGGGTTTGAAGGATGTGACGGAGCCGGTTTTGGAAAAAATCGCTCGTTAATCGTTTGAATCTTCGCGCTTAAAAACAATTCGGCCCCGAGGCTTGAAAAGCTTTCGGGGCCGAATTTTATCGAGCAAAGCCGACGGCGATTAACGACGCTCGCCGTAACTCATAATGGCATTGAGCAAGATGGCGCCGAAAGTGGCGGTACCGATACCGCCCAAGGTAAAGCCGGCGATATTCAATGTGAAGTCGCCGCCGCCCAAAATCAGTGTCACGGCAGCCACGATCAGGTTGCGGTTCTGGCCGAAGTCGACCTGATTGACCACCCAGATACGGGCACCGGCAACGGCAATCAAGCCGAACACGACGATGGACGTGCCGCCCAAAATAGCCTGCGGAATCGTTTGGATAACGGCACCGAACTTGGGCGAGAAGCCCAAAACGATGGCAAAGCAGGCAGCCACGACAAACAGCAACGTGGAGTAGACGCGGTTGGCTGCCATGACGCCGATGTTTTCACCGTAAGTGGTCACACCCGTACCGCCGACGCTACCGGCAAGAATCGTGGCCAAACCGTCGCCCAAGAAGGCGCGCCCCATATAAGGATCGAGGTTGCGCCCCGTCATTGCGGTGACGGCTTTGATGTGGCCTAAGTTTTCGGCAATCAAAATGATGACGACCGGTACGATCAGGACGATGGCGTTGGGATCGAACACTGGCGACTGAAAGTTCGGCAAACCCAACCACTGGGCGTTGGCAACGATTTCAAAGTTAATGGGCTTGCCGTAGCCCATGAGGTTGGCGAGCACAAAGTAGATGAAGTAGCTTAAAAGCAAGCCGACCAGAATCAATAACTTTTGCAAAAGCCCGCGCGTATAGACGGCGACGCCGCCCACGCACAGCACCGTGACGACTGCCATCCAAGCATCGAACGTATCGGCGCCGACACTGCGCACGGCCGTCGGTGCCAAGTTCAAACCGATCACGGCCACAACGGCACCGGTTACGACCGGCGGCATCAGTTTTTCAACCCACTGCACCCCCGTATACATCACGATCAAACCGACGACGGCATAGACGATACCGCAACAGATGATGCCACCTAGAGCGACGGGAATATTGCCGTTGGCGCCCGAGCCTGCCACATAGCCCGTGGCGGCAATGACGACACCGATAAAGGCAAAAGAGCTGCCGAGATAACTCGGAACACGGCCTCCGACGATTAAAAAGAAAAGTATCGTACCGATACCGCTCATCAAAACCGCCACGTTGGGGTCAAAGCCCATCAAAAGGGGCGCCAGAATGGTCGAGCCGAACATTGCAACGACATGCTGCAAGCCCAAAGCCACCATCTGACCGCCGGGAAGTCGTTCGTCCGGTCCGATGATGCCGTCCGTTTTGAGTTTCCAAGTCGGGAAGTAACTCATTTTGCTTTTCTCCAAAATTTTCGTGCTCAAGGTTGAAAAAATGACAAAGAGATCCTTTGGGCACGCTCGGTGAGAAATTGTAACGAGAAAAAACGTTGAGAATTTGCAACCGCTTGAAAAAGCAGGCTTTTTTGGTTCCCTCAAGTGGAAAGATCGGCGAAAATGGGCGAAAATACGCCCTTTGCAAAAGATTGTCGTTGCAGAGGGAAGCGGAACTTTGAAAGCGTTCGGTTACCGTCGGCAAGCTCTGCGACATTATTCATTCCCGACCCGAAGCGTCGGGCAAATTACAAAGAACATGTCCAAACAAGCCATTCAAAGAGAAGTTAAACGTCGTCGCACGTTTGCCAACATTTCTCACCCTGACGCCGGTAAAACGACGTTGACCGAAAAGTTGTTGCTTTTCGGCGGAGCCATCCAGATGGCCGGTGCCGTCAAGGGGCGTAAGGCCAGTCGCCATGCGACGAGCGACTGGATGGAAGTGGAAAAGCAACGCGGTATCTCCGTGACGAGCTCCGTGATGCAGTTCGAGTATCGCGACCATATTATCAATTTGCTCGACACCCCGGGGCATGAAGACTTTTCCGAAGACACCTATCGCGTGTTGACGGCAGTGGACGCCGCCGTCATGGTCATCGATGCCGCCAAGGGTGTGGAAGCCCAAACGATCAAGCTTTTGAATGTTTGCCGTATGCGCAATACGCCGATCATTACTTTCATCAACAAGCTTGACCGAGAAGTGCGCGATCCCTTGGATTTGCTGGGAGAAATCGAGTCGGTTCTGAAACTTCAGTGCGTTCCCATCACTTGGCCGATCGGTATGGGCAAGACCTTCCGCGGCGTTTTCTCTTTGATGAAGAACCGCTTGGTGCGTTTCGCTCCGGGTACCGAAAAGGTGGCCGACGATACCGAATGCATCGAAGGCTTGGACAACCCTCGTTTGGATGAACTTTTCCCGATGGAAATGGGACCGGTGCGAGAATCCGTCGAATTGGTGCAAGGGGCTACGGAACCTTTCGATCTTGATGCTTTCTTGGCCGGGCAGCAATCTCCGGTGTTCTTCGGTTCGGGCGTGAACAATTTCGGTGTCAAAGACGTTTTGGAAGCCTTGGTCGATTGGGCTCCCGAACCGCAAAAGCGCGATGCCGGCTCGCGTAGCGTTGAGCCGCTGGAAGAACCCTTTACCGGATTCGTGTTCAAGATTCAGGCCAATATGGATCCGCGACACCGCGACCGCATCGCCTTTTTCCGCGTTTGCTCCGGTTGCTATACGCCGGGCATGAAGGTGCAGCACGTGCGCGAAAAGCGTGAAATGAAAATTGCCAACGCCCTGACCTTTATGGCCAATGAGCGCGTGCACATGCAAGAGGCTTATGCGGGTGACATCATCGGTATTTATAACCACGGGCAGTTGCATATCGGCGATACGCTGACCGAAGGCGAGCAGTTGGGCTTTACCGGCATTCCGTACTTTGCTCCCGAACTTTTCCGTTCGGCTCGCGCTCGAGATCCGTTAAAGGGCAAGCAATTGCAACAGGGCTTGAAGGAGCTTGGCGAAGAAGGGGCCATTCAGGTTTTCGAAGGCGAATTCGGCAACTTGATGTTGGGTGCCGTCGGCCAACTGCAGTTTGAAATCGTGGCGCAACGTTTGGCGACCGAATACAAGGTCGATGCCATCTATGAAGCCACCGACGTTTCGACCGCCCGCTGGTTGGTTTTCCCGGATGAGAAAACCAAAAAGGACTTCTGCGAAGAGCAGGCCAATCGACTGGCTCGCGATTGCGAAGGCAACCTTTGCTACATGGCCACCTCGGTTTATAACTTGATGACTACGCAAAAACACTGGCCCGACGTGCAGTTTTTAACGACGCGCGAACAAGGTCAAAAGTTCGAGTAAGAAAAATGACGGAACAATTTCCTGCAATCACGATTCGAAAGGCCGCGGCAAACGATTTGCAGACCTTGGTCGATATTGAGGCACGATGCTTTCCGGCAGCCGAAGCCGCAGACGAAAGTCGTTTTAAAGAACGTTTGGCGGTTTTTGCGGATCACTTTTGGATTGCCGAATTGGATGGTCGTCCCGTGGGTTTTATCAACGGGATGGTGATCGATCAGACGGTGATTGACGATGTGATGTATGCCGATGCACACATGCATCGCCCTGACGGCGCTTGGCAGAGCGTATTCGGTTTGGATGTGTTGCCCGAATATCGTCGTCGCGGCTATGCCGCAGAGCTGATGAAGGCCTTGATCGCATCGGCCGAGCTAGCCGGGCGCAAGGGTTGTGTGTTGACCTGCAAGGATCACATGATTCATTACTACGAGCGCTTCGGATACAGGAATATGGGGGTTTCGGCTTCCGAGCACGGTCATGCAAAGTGGAACGACATGATTTTGGAGTTTTGATTTTGAAAAACTACAAAGCGGTTTTGTTTGACTTGGACGGAACATTGGTGGATTCCGTCGACGATTTGGCCTACGGCGTCAATTCGGTGATGGATTTTTTTCGCAAGCCGAGATTTACCAGAGAAGAAGTTGCCCGCATGATCGGCAAAGGCGTGCGCGTTTTGCTCGAAAGAGCTTGCGAAGCCAGAGATTTTGTTGCCGAGCCCGCCTTCATCGATCAGGTTCAGACGCTTTACGAACGCATCATGACACAAAGGGCGCCGGGCAAGGCTCAGTTCTATCCCGGCGCGCTTGAGGCTGTCGAACAAATGCGTGCGTCGGGTTATCGCACGGTTTTGGTGACCAACAAGTCCGAGGCGATGACCAAGGACTTCTTGAAAAAGCAAAACATCGAACACCTCTTTGATTTGGTCGTGACTCCGAACAAAGATCGACGTCCGAAACCGAGCGGCGACATGCTTCGCAGTGCGCTCTACGATCTCGGTTGCGATTGCAAAGAGTGCCTGATGGTCGGCGACTCTCGCAACGATGCTTTGGAAGCCGCTGCTTGCGGTATGGACGTTGCGCTGGTGGAAACGGGCTACAACGAAGGCGAGCCCATCGATCGGTGGGCTCGCAAAAACGGCTTTGACAATGTTCGGAAAGACGTTGCCGCCGTCTGGCAGTGGCTCAAGAACAACTCGCCCGAATAACAATCCCGGTTGCGATCGATCAAGCGGCACCGGTCCGCTTGCGGAAATGCAATGACGAACCGAAGCGATTGAAACCGATTTCTCGCCCTGTGACGGCAAGGATTTCTTTTTCGATGAAAACGTTGCTGTCCGGGCTCGATTCGGTGCCTTGCTTATTGTCGTAGAGCTGATAGCTTGCTCGGGTGCGTTGCGGCGTCACGTTGGGCATCATGACGTTGCAACCCGAGAGGACGGCCAAAGATCTCGCGCCGTTTTGCAGTGTTTCCAAGGCCGTTGCCGCCGCCATGTTGACCGTGGGCAGCACCAGGCGCGTCGTGGCAAGCATATTGCGCGTCAAGCGCAACAAAGGTGCCTTGTCCATCATCCCTTCTTCGATCATGTCCCCGCCGTGGCTGACGAGATACGGCCCCATGCCGAGCATGTCCACATCCAGCGACTCGAACGTACGGATGTCTTTGACAAGATCTTCGATCGTCTGTCCCGGAATGCCGATCATCACGCCGGTGCCGACCTGATAGCCGGCATTGCGCAAGTCTTTCAATGCCTTGATGCGGGCAGGCCACGTTTTTTGCAATGCGCCTTGTCCGGAGTGAAGATGCTCGAACAAGGCTCGGTTGCTTGTTTCGATGCGCAACAGATAACGCAACGCATTACGATTGCCCGAAGCTTTCGCCCAGCGCTCGTATGTTTCGGGCGTTTGTTCGCCGAACGACAATGTCATGCCGCAACCGTCGGCAACCGCCATTTCAACGCTGAGCTTGTGAATCGAGTCAATGACGTCTTCGATAAAGTCGATGAATTTCGGATCGTCTCTCTCGCCGCTTTGCAAAGCCACGGAGCCGTAGCCGGCACGAATGGAATAACGCACGGCTTCCAAAATTTCTTCTTTCGTCAAACTGTAGCGTTTGGCGTTTCGATTGCCCTTGCGAATGCCGCAATAACGACAGTCGTATGTACAGATATTGCTGATTTCAATCAGACCGCGAAAAAAGACGTAGTTGCCGTGCGTGCGCGTCGTGCGATCGAAAGCTTCGCGATAAAGCGCCTGGCAATCTTCTTCGGAATCCAGTTGCAACAATCGGGCAATGTCGTCATCGTCAAACGAGGGTTGCTTTAACAATTCGGCGAGCGTTTTTTGGGGCATTGCGATTCTCTTTTTAAGGCACATTCAATTTGGTCATGAGTTCGGCGCGCGCTTCGTCATAGGCCTTCTTGGCTTCGGGGTGCAACTCCAGCGCACGCGGCAAAACACCTTGCAAGTAACTGATGGCCACGCCGTAATTGGTCATGGAGACGCCTTGAGCGTCAGCTGCATGAACGCGAGACAGCATATGGCGACGCGTCACGACACATCCGCCGCACTGCAGAATAATTTTGTACGGGGTCAAGTCGACGGGAAAGTCTTTGCCGACAACAACTTCGATATCCAAGGGGCCGCCGACTTTCTTTTCTAACCAACGCGGCAATTTTTTGCGGCCGATATCGTCGGGTTGCGGATGGTGCGAGCACGTTTCGCAAATCATCACTTTGTCGCCGGGTTTTAAAAATTCCAACATGGCGGCACCGCGCGCCATTTCAATCAGATCGCTTTTGGCATAGGCCATCTGAATGGAAAAAGTGGTGACGGGAATTTCACGTGGAACATCGCCGCAAACACGCTCTACAACCTGGCTGTCGGTCACGACAAAGGCGATGTTGCCTTTGGCCTCGGCAACGGCCTCAGAGACGCGATTTTCGCGCACCACGAGGCATTTTGCGTCCGCATCGAGGATTTCGCGAACGGCTTGAACTTGCGGAAGGATGAGTCGTCCTTTGGGGGCTCCCGTATCGATGGGTGTCACGAGCATGACGGTGTCGCCGGGTTTGACCAAATCTCCCATCAAAGGACGATCAGGTTCGGTTTTTGCGGTGACGATATCGATAATGGCTTGACGCAAAGCGTCAATGCCCTTTTTCGAGACGGCCGAAGTGATCACCGACTTAAAGCCGAGTTTGTCGACGGATTCGACTGTTGCCGCAAGCGTATCGGCATCGACCGTATCGGATTTGTTGATGACGACAACGCAAGGCGTGGTGTTTTCGCGCACGCGAACGATCAGGCCCGTTTCATATTCGGTGAGCCCCGCAGCATCGCAGACGATGAGCGCAACATCCATCCAACCGAGCACGGAAAGACTGCGTTCGGTTCTCAGTGCACCGAGTTCTCCGACATCGTCAATACCGGCCGTATCGATGAAAACGACAGGGCCGATGGGTGCGAGTTCGCAAGCTTTTTCGACCGGATCGGTCGTGGTGCCGGCAATGTCGCTGACGATGGCGATATTTTGATTGGTCAGAGCATTGATCAAAGAGGATTTGCCGGCGTTACGGCGACCGAATAACCCGATATGCAAGCGCAATCCCTTGGGGGTTTCTTGACGGGAAGCCATATTGGGGCCTTGAGACGACATGGGCAAACTCCTTTGTGTAGAAAAAATGCAAGGACTGATTAGGCGAGTCGACATTGTAATCTTGCTGCGAACGCAAAGCCGATCGCTTTTGTTTGATATTTGTTAGAAAAATGCCCGCAGAAATCAATCGATTTTCTGCGGGCAAATTCTCTTATGGCCTTAGAGCCGTTATAACAGCGAAATTACTTTTCGGTGTTAGCACGGACAACGTCTTTTTCCAGCCAAACCGGAGAGTGGTGTTCGGCAGCTTCCCAGCTGATGTCGCCGGTGCCGATACGCCAGATGGCCAAGAAGTGAGACATGGACAACAGAGCCAACGGGATGTGGGCGCAGACCACCAAGACGGTGATGAGCAAGGAACCCCAAACGTGGATGTAGAATATCATTTCGAATGCACCCTTACCGACGGCCGGGGCAAAGACCCAGAGCAACCAACCGGTCACGGCGAACACGAGAATGGCGATGTTAAACAGCAAGTAGCTGGCCTTTTGACCGGCGTTGTAGCGACCCTGCGGGGTAACTTCCACGGGACCCAACGGGATCTTGAAGAAACGACGCGGGTAGCCGCCGAAGTTGCGGAACCACAAAATCGTGTTCTTGTCCCAGATCAAGCAGGCATTGATCATCAAAGCGAAACGTTCGGGAGCATAGATCAAATAGCCCACGAGGTTCACGGTGAAGGCGATACCGGTACCGATGTGCCAGGACATCAAGGTTTCACCCAAAGCGTTGTCAATATCGCAAAGATAAACGATACCGCCGGTGATCACGAGCGCAAACCACATGATGGCATTGACGCTGTGGAACACCTTGTCGGCGATGTGGAAACGCAAAATACGAGCATTGTTATTGGACATGGTTGCTACCTCCTATTAGTGGTGAGCAGCCAGCTGCGTGCGCTGGTTATAGTGCGTGTGCAACAGCCCGTACATGGTGTCGTCCATGGGGGCGGCAGACAGATCCTGATAGATCTTGCGCACGACGGGGTTTTCATGAGAACGGGTGAGGTTCATGGCGCGGCAAAGCTTGTCGTCTTTGTACAAACCGGCTTGGCGAGCGAGCAGAACTTCATTGCGGCTGGCGATCAAGTCACCGACGGCCCAACCGGTAGCACCGGCGCCGACGGCGAGCAAACCAACCACCTTAAACAGACCGCGACGACCGAGGATTACACCGGCGGGGCGTTCTTCGTACTGATAGTTACGCATAGTTCAATTCCTTATTCGGCAAACGGTTAGATGCTAAAAGGCAACGGGAACAAGGGCTTGAGCCAGCCGGTACCACTGGTACGGACAGGTTGACCGCCGCCGTTGACACAACCGCCCGGGCAGTTCATCACTTCGATGAAGTGCCAACGAGTGGGATCGCCACGCAAGGTGTCGAGCACGTGCTTGAGAGCCTGATTGGCACCGTTGACCACGCAAACGCGCAGTTCGAACGTCTTGCCGTTGAGTTCGGGGAGAGCCAGCGGAATCTTGGCTTCGACGTAGCTGTTGTCCAAACCGCGAACCGGAACGATATCGGCGTTTTCGAGTTCTTTACCCATCAAAACGCGGTAGGCGGTACGCAAAGCAGCTTCCATCACACCGCCGGAGTTACCGAAGATGGTACCTGCACCGGTGTAGACGTCGAGGTTTTCGCGCTTACGTTCCTTGGGCATTTCCAAGGGGTTGATACCCTTGCGACGCAACAATTCGGCAACATCGCGAGCCGTCAAGACGGCGTCGACGTCGGGGAAGCGCGGCGTATCGGCAGGGATATTGCCGTTTTTGACGTGATAGCGCCAAGCGGTGTCCATTTCCGGACGGCTGGCTTCAAGAATCTTGGCCGTGCAGGGGGCGACAGCCACAACCTTCACATCGCGCGGATCCTTGTTGTAGAGGAACTTGGGAGCCCACACCTTAGCGAGCACGCCGCCCATCTGAATCGGGCTCTTGGCCGTAGACAGATGCGGAATGAAATCGGCATGGAACGTTTCGCAGTTGCGAACCCAAGCCGGGCAGCAAGAGGTGAAGTGGGGCAACGGATGGTGAGAAGCACGTTCGAATTCCGGACCGCGCTTGCCCAAAACCCAGTACTGAACCTTACGGACGAACTCGGTGCCTTCTTCCATAATCGTCTGGTCGGCAGAGCTGTTGACGTCATAGGTCGCAAAGCCGGCCTTTTCGAAGGCGTTCATCATCTGGTCGGTCGTAATATCGCCGGGCTGACCGCCGAATTCTTCGGCGATCGACACGCGAACGGCCGGAGAGGGGTGAGCGACGACAACCTTGCTCTTGTCGGCGAGCATCTGATCGACAACGTCCACAAACGACATCTGTTCGATGGCGTTGAACGGGCACGAAATCAAACACTGACCGCAGCTCAAGCAGCGGTTTTCATCGATCTTGTGCTTGGCACCGAGGCGGCCGGTAATGGCGCCGGAGGGGCAAACCTTGCGGCAGGTGTCGCAGGCTTCGCACAGATCTTCATTAATCTTGATAATGCCGCGCAATTCACCCTTACGGATGGTGCCGACAAAATCGGGACCGTCTTCGCCGCGGCAGTTGGCCGGCGGGTTGAAGGTCTTGATCGTGATAGTCTTACCAGTCATCTTGACGGATCTCCTGTTTGCTGAGGGGGTGGCCGTTTCTTGTCGGACGCATTGTCAAACGTTACGGCTCGTGCGTGCGGATCTCGGTCCTATGTGAAAAAGTTTTCTTTTTCTTTGGGGTATATAACCTAGACCGATGTCGTTCGAATGGGCTAACGCAAATAAATTAGAGACGGCGAAGCCTGGGAACGAAACACGCCCGCGATGCATTTTAAGAAGATTTCTTACATTTTGTAGTGAATTAGATCTAGTCTCCGCATGAGTGATACTAAGTACCTACTTCCAAATCGGTATCCGGGGCTAGCCGAAAATATGTCACAAGCACTATCCATAATCATTGCTGTCCAAAACAAAATCTGCTATGGCCGCGGATGTAATCACACGGTG
>JAUNOJ010000353.1 GCA_030531135.1 Sutterellaceae bacterium
GCCTTGCAAGCCGCTGCACAGTCAAAGGGAGAATAAAAAATGACGAATAAGATGCAGGGTGTGGCTCGCATTGAGTTTAAGCATCAACTCGTGGCCGAGCGTATCAAGCATTTCGGCGACTTTACGACCGGGTTGAGTGACGAAGAGGTGCACCAGCAGTCTTTGCGATGTTTGCATTGTGCAACGCCCTTTTGTTCCAGGAGTTGCCCGTTGCATAACTGCCCGGTGGACTTCAATCTTTTAGTCAAGCAGGGACGTTGGCGCCAGGCTTGGGAGTGTTTGAATTCCACAAGCAGTTTTCCGGAATTCACCAGTCGAGTCTGTCCGGCCATTTGCGAGGCCGGCTGTACGCAGTACTATCTCGAAGATAGCGCGGTCGGGATTAAATCCATCGAGCGTGCGATTATTGATCGTGCATGGAAAGCCGGTTGGGTTAAGCCCGAATTGGCTGTCCAAAAAACCGGTAAACGCGTGGCGGTTGTCGGCTCAGGACCTGCAGGGTTGGCGTGCGCGCAACAATTGGCGCGCGTCGGGCACGATGTTGTTGTGTTTGAAAAGTCTTTGGCGCCGGGCGGATTGTTGCGTTACGGCATCCCCGATTTCAAGTTGACGAAAGATTTGATTGATCGTCGTATTGCTCAGATGCAGCAAGAAGGCGTGAAGTTCGAACTTTCCACAGCTGTGGGAACCAATCAATTTCCCAACGGGGTGAGCAATACCGCCAAAAAGCAGATTTCTGCCAAAACCGTCTTGGCACAGTTCGATGCTGTCGTTTTGGCCTGCGGTAGCGAAACGCCCAGAGATTTGAATGTCCCCGGGCGTGATGCCAAGGGAGTGAGCTTTGCTTTGGAATTGCTTCAAGGACAAAACCGTGCCGTTTCCGGAGAGCTCAAGGCGGCGCCCGTAACGAGCAAGGGTTGCGACGTTGTCGTGGTCGGCGGGGGCGATACCGGCAGCGACTGTGTCGGCATTGCGCGCCGTCAGGGTGCCGGCAAGGTGTATCAATTGGATTTGATGCCCAAACCTGCAGACAAAGAAAACAAAGACTTGACTTGGCCGGATTGGCCCAAGAAGTTGCGTACCTCGACTTCGCATGAAGAAGGTTGCGAGCGACTTTGGGAAACCTCCACCAAGGAAATTCTCAAGGACGACAAAGGTGCCGTTCGTGCCGTGCGTTGCGTCAAACTGTCTTGGACCAATAAAGACGGTCGTTGGGTTCCGAGCGAAGTTCCGGGATCCGAGTTTGAAATTCCGGCACAACGCGTTTATTTGGCCATGGGGTTTGTTCACCCGAGTGAAGGCGTGCTGAAAGCTTTTGGGGTGCCGACCGATGCTCGAGGCAATGCTAAGGCCGATTTGGAGAACGGAAGCAATCCTTTTGCCACCGGGGCGGAACGCGTGTTTGCCTGCGGCGATACGCGTAGCGGTCAGTCGTTGGTAGTGCGTGCCATGAGTGAAGGACGCCGTTGCGCCAGAGCCGTTGATCGGTTCTTGACAGGCTCTAGCGAACTCAACGCATTCCGTCTATAAGCGTTTTTCTCAAGCAAAATAAAAAGGGGCAAGTTTCATGCTTGCCCCTTTTTTATCGGCGGTTGGTCAAAACTTTAAGCCTTGGACGATTTGGTTGCAACTTTGCCGTTCAACCAAGCTTTGCCTAACGCAGTAGGTTTAAGTTCGACGGTTGAGGCGATCGTTTTTTCCTTGCCCAAAAGCATTTGCCAGGCCAAAAGCGCATCGTCGCGGAAGGCGTGAATGAGCATTTCGTCGCCTTCGGCATAGCGATTGAGAATTTCCGAGAGGTTGTTGTTCTTGACGCGAACGCCGTCGATGGCAATGAGAATGTCGTTGGGAGCAATGCCTACCCACTGTGCAGCTTCCTGTTCATATACGGTCTTGACCACAAAGCCTGCATCGGTTCCCGTGCCCGAAATGCCCAATAGCGAACGTTCTTTGGGAAGTTTTGTTTCGGTGAGTTCCACGCCCAACGGCTTGAA
>JAUNOJ010000041.1 GCA_030531135.1 Sutterellaceae bacterium
GTCGTTCAGAAAACCGGGTGGGGCAAGAGTTTCGTTTATTTCATCGCAACCAAAATGTTGCGTGAAGCCGGCGGCGGCCCCGCGTTGTTGGTCTCTCCCTTGCTTGCCTTGATGCGCAATCAGATCGAGGCCGCCCAACGTATGGGCGTGCGCGCCGCTACCATCAATTCGGACAATACCGACGACTGGGACGAAATCGAACGACAAGTGCTTGCCGGCGAGGTCGATATTTTGTTGATTTCGCCAGAACGCCTGGCCAACGAACGTTTTCGTACTCAGGTTTTGGCGCCTTTTGCCGCAAATGTTTCCATGCTTGTAATTGATGAGGCGCACTGTATTTCCGACTGGGGACACGATTTTCGGCCGCATTACCGGCTGTTGGAGCGCATCGTCAAACGAATGCCGCCCAATGTCCGATTGCTTGCCACAACGGCGACTGCCAACAACCGTGTGATGCAAGATCTTCAGGAGGTGTTGGGCCCGAATCTTCATGTTTCTCGAGGCGACTTAAACCGTCCGTCGCTCACGCTTCAAACAATTCGTTTGCCGAGTCAAGCCGAGCGTTTGGCATGGTTGGCCGAACAACTCAAAACATTGCCCGGCCACGGTATCGTCTATACGTTGACCGTGCGCGACGCCAATTTGGTTTCGGACTGGCTCAAATCGCAAGGCTTTAACGTCGAGGCGTATACGGGCGAGACGGGAGAGCGTCGAGAAGAACTCGAACAGGCTTTGCTCAACAACCGAGTCAAAGCGCTAGTGGCGACCACTGCACTGGGGATGGGCTACGACAAGCCCGATTTGGCTTTCGTCATCCATTATCAGACGCCGGGTTCGGTCGTGGCCTACTATCAGCAGGTCGGTCGCGCAGGGCGCGCGTTAGACTCGGCTTACGGCGTGCTGCTCAGCGGTGAAGAAGAGACCGATATCAATGAGTATTTCATCCGTAGTTCGTTTCCGAGCAGAGCAGAAGTTGCCCAAGTGCTTGAGCAACTCGAACAAGCGCCCGACGGATTATCCGTTCCGGAATTGATGCAGCGCGTCAACATCAGCAACGGACGGATCATCAGGACGATGGATTTGCTATCACTGGAGTCGCCCGCTCCGATTGCCAAACAAGGCACCAAGTGGCAGCTGACAACCTCAACGCTTAAAGAAGAATTCTGGAATCGTGCAGAGCGCTTGACCGAGCTTCGCCGCCAAGAGCATCGGCAGATGCAAGCCTATGTCGACTTGCCCTTCGGTCAACACATGACATTTTTGATCCGTGCGCTCGACGGCGATGCAAGCGGGGTGACGTCGCCGAATTTGCCGCCCCTGCCAGAGACTGTCGATGAGCATCTTGTCAGGACGGCCGTCGAATTTCTTCGTCGCAGCACGTTGCCGATTGATCCGCGCAAAATTTGGCCGTCCGGCGGTTTGCCGCGATATGGCGTTATTGGAAAAATCGCTCCGGAACTCAAGCACGAACCCGGCAAGGTATTGTGCGTATGGGCCGATGCCGGATGGGGCGAGCTTGTGCGACAAGGCAAATATCGGGACAAACGCTTTGCCGACGATCTCGTGTACGCCTGCGCACGGATGGTTCGCGATTGGAATCCGCAACCGGCGCCGAAATGGGTAACTTGCGTGCCTTCGTTGCGTCATCCGGAATTGGTGCCGGATTTCGCACAACGCTTGGCTTCGGAGTTGGGGCTGCCGTTTCGCATGGTGATTGCAAAAACGGATGAAAGACCGGAACAGAAAACAATGGCAAACAGTGTTCAACAGGCCAATAATTTGGACGGTGCGCTGGCACCCAACGGTGAGCCGATACCGCACGAACCGGTCCTTTTGGTCGACGATATGGTCGACTCGCGTTGGACAATGACGGTGATGGCGTGGTTACTGCGCAAAAACGGCAGCGGCCAAGTTTGGCCGATCGCTCTGGCACAGACGGGAAAAGGCAAATGACAAACGAACTTTCTTTGAATACGCAAGCAATTTTGTTACTGACGGCACCCTTGATTGCGGGGCGGCGCGACAAAACTCCCGATTTGCTCACACCCGGCGAATATAAGAGGTTGGCGCACCGATTGTTGGAACTTCGTCGTCAGCCGTCCGATTTGCTCTCGCCCGATGCAGGAGCACTGTTGCGCGATTGTGCTTCGGTGATTGATGAAAATCGTCTTAAAGAGTTGTTGGGGCGCGGATTTCTGCTCAGTCAGGCATTCGAGCGGTGGCAAGCGCGCTCCGTTTGGGTGGTGAGTCGCGCCGACGCCGACTATCCGCGTCGTTTAAAGACGCTTTTGCGCGAAGATGCTCCGGCCGTGCTCTATGGTTGCGGCGATAGACAATTGCTCAAAACCGGTGGCTTGGCGATGGTAGGCTCCCGCCATGTGGATGAGGCGCTGACGGACTATACGATTCAAATCGGCCGTCTTGCCGCGCAAGCCGGTAAAACCGTTGTTTCGGGTGGTGCCAAAGGCATCGATCAGGCAGCGATGAAAGGTGCGTTGGAAGCCGGCGGATACGTCTGCGGCATACTTGCCGACAGTTTGGAAAAAGCCGCGATGAAGGCGGAAAACCGAGATCCGATTCGCGAAGGTCGTTTGGTCTTGGTCTCGCCCTACGATCCGAATGCGGGTTTCAATACCGGCAATGCCATGCAACGCAACAAGCTCATTTACGCCTTTGCCGATTGTGCGCTTGTGGTCAATTCCGATCTGCAAAAAGGCGGAACGTGGGCCGGAGCCTTAGAGCAACTTAAAAAGTACAAGTTCGGGCCGCTCTTCGTGCGATCGACCGGGGCTGCCTCCAAAGGCTTGGATGCTTTGCATGCGTTGGGTGCAATTTCTTGGCCTAACCCTCAAGATGCGGCATCGTTTAAGGACGTTTTCAATGTAAAAATGCTTGTTGAACCGGAGCAGGCGGATTTGTTTGCTACACCGAAACCGGATATCCCCGACTTTGAATCTCTACAACCGCTTGTAAGTGCGCCTGTTGCAGAGTCTGAGAGCAAAGTTGAGGATTCGGTTGTAGAGCAAACCGATCTCAAGGCGCAAGAAAAACCATCCGAGGCTGAAAAAGAGATGTCGACAGAGGGTTCACCTGCCGATGTTCTTTATGAAACCGTCAGAAAGGTGATGCATGCGCTTTTAACGAGACCGATGTCCGAAGACGATGTGGCCGAGACTTTGCAAATCACCAAGGCGCAAGCCAAGGCATGGTTGAGTCGCATGGCCGAAGAAAATCTTCTTGACAAGCAAAAGCGTCCTGTGCGTTATGTCAACAAGGTCTGAGACAATGGGATGAGATATTGCAGTCGACCGTACGGCAAGAAACGCCTTTGTGAAATCTTGTGTCGGTCAGACTGCGAAGTATGCGTTGCTGGAATGCATGTGCCTTATCTGCGAGCATTGAGGGCGAAATATTTTGTAAATTGTTCAATAACGCTTGACTTTGGGTGTTAGAATCTTTCGGTTTATTGCCGTACGCAAGGGTTTGCGCCCTTTTTTTCTCGTGACGATTTCCCGTACCCTTCTTTCTTTTGCGATGACGCTCTCGATCTTTGCCGCCTCTTGGACGGCAGGTTCCGTTGCGTCTGCAGCAGACGTGGCCAGCATGAGCCCGAGAAGCGGTGTGGCCGCCACGGAAGACGGCACGGCAAAGCCCGCCAAGAAAGTACGTGTGGCCAAAAAGCGTTTGCGCCGTTCGCTTTCCGTGGCCTCTCAGGCCGGTTTGCGCGAAACCCCCGATCCTTTGGAATTGTCGAGCTCCGTGGCTTACATGATGGATCAGGATACGGGCGAAGTCTATTTTGAGAAAAACGGCAACGTTCAATTACCCATCGCGTCGGTCACGAAACTCATGACCGCTTTGGTCATTGCCGAAAGCGAACTGCCTTTGAAGGCCAAGCTCAAGGTGACGCGCGCCGATTACGTCAAGAGCACGGCCGAAAGCAAACTCAGAGCCGGCATGGTGATGACCCGCGAAGATGCGCTTCGTGCAGCTTTGATGAGCTCTGACAATCGTGCCGCACACATGCTCGCAAGAACGTATCCGGGCGGTATCAAGGTGTTTGTCGCCAAGATGAACGAAACCGCGCGCGATCTCGGTATGACGCAGTCCGTTTTTGCCGATCCGACGGGCTTGTCCAACGACAATGTTTCGACGGCGCACGACTTGGCGCTGTTGGCTAGCCGCGTGCACGAGTTTGACGTTTTGTCGCGTGTCTCGACTGCGCCTACTGCTTTGGTCAATACGGGCAATGCCAAGATTCGACTCACCACCACCAATCGTTTGATTGGAGACCCCCGCTGGAAAGTGGGCTTGCAAAAGACCGGTTACACCCGTGCGGCAGGCCGCTGCATGGTGGTGCAAAGCGAATTTGCCGGGCACCGCGTCGTGATGGTGGTGTTGGATTCCGTCACCAACGCCAAGCGAGCCGACGATATGTATCGTATGCGCCGCTGGTTGGAAGAAGAAACGCGCTTTCAAAAGCAGTTTGCGCAAATCAGTCCTTACGAGCTTCTCTAATCCGTCAAGGATTTGGAATACGTCAAAACATATTGACTTCAATTCCGATACCTATCGATTTCTAACCCTATAATCGTTTGCAAGAGCCGTCTCGATTCCCTTAAGAGACGGTCACGGGTGTTTGCGCCCATTTAAAACGACGAGGAAGAGAATGAAAAAAATCGGGATTGTGGTCGGTCACCACGACGAGCGCGCTTTGGCAGTCAAAGCCGCCATTTTGGCTAAGGACAGCACCGTTGAGGTGATTCTCGACGACGAGCGTTTCCATGCCGACGATCCGGAATTTAAACAGTCCGACTGCAAGATCAACAACTTCAATGCCGTAGAGCGCTTGGCCGAGCGCGGCGCACAAGTCATTGCTTTCAGTTGCGGCTGCCCGCACATGTTCTTTGCAGAACTGCAAACGGAAACGACGATTCCCTTAGTCGATCCGTGCAACATTCTGGGCGATCTTTGGTCGGTCGAAGACTACGCCAAGCGCATTTTGGAAAAAGATGCCACGCCCAAAGCCAAGCCTTTTAAGGTGGGGTTGATCGGAGGTCTTGGCCCTGCCGCCACGGTTGACTTGTACGACAAGATCGTGCGCGCCACGCCCGCGAAAAACGATCAGGAACACTTTAAGCTCGTGGTCGAACAAAACCCGCAGATTCCCGATCGCACTAAGGCGTTGTTAGAGGGCGGCGTCGATCCGACGTTGCCGATGTATCACTGCGCCAAGCGTTTGGAAAAAGACGGCTGCGACTGCTTGGTGATTCCTTGCAATACGGCGCACGCCTTCATTCCCGGGATCGAGCGCCACATTTCGATTCCCTTTATCAACATGCAGCAGGCCACGATGGACGAAATCAAGGCCAAGTTCGGCGACGATGCCCGCGTGGGCTTGATGGCCACGAGCGGCACGGTGCGCACTGGCATCTATGGCGACAAGGCCAAGGACATGGGGGTCGCGATGTTTGTGCCCGACGAAGTGCATCAAAAGCGCGTGATGGAGGCCATTTACGGTCCCCAAGGCGCCAAGGCGGGCTACACCACGGGCGTGTGTTACGACGATTTGATGGCGGCGTCCGAATACCTGGTCAATACGTTTGATTGCAACGTCTTGATTTTGGGTTGCACGGAACTGCCCTTGATCTTTAAGGAAGGCGACACGAAGATTGCCGGCAAAGACGTCTTTATCATCGACCCGACTTCGGCTTTGGCACGCAAGGTCGTCAAGCTTGCCGAATCGACGATTGCCGAGCGCGGCGTTCGTTAATTCTTAATTTTGCACCGACACGAAAAAGCCGCAAAGGAAATCTCCGATGCGGCTTTTTTCTTAATCCCAAAAAGAATCAAAGGATATCGTTTTCGTCGACTTGAGAGCTGATCGCCTTGGCGGCGTCCATCAAGTGCTTGACCCATTCGGGCTTGTGTTGCATGTCGGTTTCGGAGCTGATCGTCAAGGTGGCGATGGCTGCCCCCTTTTTGTCGCGCACGGCGGCACCGATACATTGAATACCGAGCTCCAACTCTTCGCGATCTTCGGCCCAGCCGAGTTCTTTGACGCGGTTAAGTTCCAAAATCAACTTTTCGGGTGTATGAATCGAGCGTTCGGTGCGCGGCGCCAATTTGCTTCGTGCGATGTAAGCCGAAACTTCTTCGGGCGAGCAATCGCACAAAAACAGCTTGCCGCCGCTCGTGCAATGAAGCGGTGCAACGGCACCCACGCGACGCGCCAGACGCACACCGGTCAACGGTGCGTAGACGTGCTCGATATACATGATGTGATCGTCGCGACGCATGGCCAAATTAATGGTCTGGCCCGTGATTTCATGCAGGGTCTGCATGACGGGCAGAGCCTTTTCGCGAATCGTCAAACGATCGCGCACAAGGCCTCCGAGTTCCAAAAAGCTCAAACCCAAACGCCAGCCGCCGTTGCTGTCGCGCTCGACAAAACCGTTTTCGGCCAAGTTCCACAACAGGCGATGGGCGGTGGACGTGTGAATTTGAGTGGCTTCGGCAATTTCGTGCATTGTGTACGGGGCTTTGCGCGAAGCTAAGAGTTCAAGAATGCGCTTGGTGCGCTCGAGAACCTGGACTTGTTTTAACTTGTCTTTGACTTCCATGGCAATCAATCTATCGGTGTCGTTATAAAACTTTTTTCATTTAAGCGGCCGTGTTGCTTTGGGCTTCGGGCTGACGCAATTGCGAGGCCACCACTTCGGCGATGTCGCGTACCGGTGTGGGCTCGGTCTTCGTGTCTTGGGCCTGCGCACTGTTAATCATCGTCATGCAGTGCGGGCAGCTCACCACGATTTCGTCGCCCCCGGCAGCTTTGAGTTCTTTTAAGCGAATCACGTTGATGCGAGCCGGGCGATCCATGAAGATTTGCGCGCCGCCTGCGCCGCAACACGTGGCGTTGCAGCCGCGCTTTTCGGTTTCTTTCATGTTTTTGCCCAAAGCCGTCATGATTTCGCGCGGATCTCGCCCGATTTTGTTATAGCGCGCCAAATAGCAGGCGTCGTGTAACGTCACGCTCGCATTGTCGGCCTGCTCGGTCGAAATCTTGCCTTCTTTGATCAATCGGGCAATGAGCTGCACGTGGCTGGTGACCGGCCAGGTGGCATTTTCAAACTGCGGATATTCGTTTTTGAGCGTATTGAAGCAATGCGGGCAGGCCGTAACGATTTCGTCGAACCGATAACGATTGATCGACTCGATGTTTTCGGCTGCCGCCATTTGGAACAAATACTCTTCGCCGGCACGACGCGCAAAGTCGGCGTGGCAGCGCTCTTCACTCATCACGGCAAACTTGATGCCGGCGGCATGAAAGATTTCCACCATGGCGCGCGCAATTTTTTGTGCACGACGATCGTAGCTTGCCGAGCACCCGACCCAGTAGAGTACGTCGTATTTTTCACCGGGTTTGGCGCGCGGCACGTCCAAATCCGCGGCCCATTTCAAACGCGAGCCCGGATCCATGCCCCAGGGGTTGCCCACGCTCGAGGTGTTTTCGAGTGCTGTGGCCAAGCCTTCGGGAAAGTCGCCTTGCTCCAAGGCCAAATGGCGACGCATCGAAACCACCAAATCGGGAATCGGAATCTGTGCAGGACACACCTTGGCGCAAGCGCCGCACGTGGTGCAGCTCCAAAGGGCGTCTTTGCCGACGATGCCCTCGATGAGTTCCTTGTCGGTATTGGCATTGCGCATGCGCGCCTGTAACGACAGGATGAAATTCTTGGGATCCAAAGGCGTGCCGGCTTTAACCGCCGGACATTCGTTACGGCAACGACCGCACTCGGTACAGCCGTCAAAGCGGATGCGATCGAGTTTTGAAAACTGCTCGAATTTGGAAATGCCGAACGTTTCCTGCTCTTCAATGTCTTCAATCTTGGCAATGGCGCCCATGGGAGCGGTCTTTTGCCAGAAAATCGAGGTCGGGGTCTTGAAGATGTGACCGTAAAAGGTCAGCGGCACGGATGCCACAAAAAGCAATGCGGCAAGTCCATGCACCACCCAAACGTAAATGTGAAGTGTGCGAAGGAAGGGTTCCGAGGCGCCCGCAAAGAGCTGCGCAATGGCGTAACCCACAAAGCTCACGCTCGCCCATTCGGGCTTGTCGGCAGCCAGACGCAAAGCTTCCAAAAGAAAGCCCGTGACGATGATAAAGGCCAAAGATCCGAGCACGACGGCAAAGCGGCTGGAGCTTTCCACCTTAAAGTCGTGCTTGACAAAGCGCCGCCAGCTGTACCAGACAATGGTCAAAAGGCTCACGAGACCGGCCAAATCCAAGACGAACTTGTAGACGAGATAAACGTTGCCGGCCAAAATGCGCTTGCCGAAAACAAGATGAGCCACGTCCCAGTCGATCGTGGCAATGGCTGTGCCCAAAAACAACAAGACAAAGCCCCAAAAGAGCGCAAAGTGCATCTGGCCGCTCACGGTTTGACGAATACGCTTTTGCCAGAGAATTTCTGCGATCAAGCGCTTGAAGCGGTCTTCGTTTTTTTCTTGGGGATTGACCGGGGCATCGACGCTTTGGCCGCGACGAAGCTTGACGGCATGCACGATGCCGGCAATGCACACGCCGATCGCTAAAAGACCGACAATATAAACGCCAATCTCGGCCCAGAGAGGAACATTCCAAAAGGCCGGACGAACGGGGAAGACTTCTTGCATTTTTATTGGTTGTTTCGGGGTCTGAAAAAGACAATGCTCTAACATTGCATAGAGTGCAATATTAGAGCATTGAGTAAGGGGAAACAAGGCAGAGAAATACGCGGTTTTGCTTCTAGCGGGAAGATTTTCGCAATTTCGCAACAGCGTCGACACAATCGGCGGGCAGCCCCAAGCCGCGATAAAAAAGCCCGGTATGAATTTGCACAAGATCGGCGCCGGCTTCGATTTTGGTGACGGCATCCTCGGGACTCATCACGCCTCCCGAAGCAATTACGGGCAATCGTCCTTGCAAATACTGCACGCAGTCGCGCACGAGTTTCGTGGAGCGCGCCATTAAGGGGGCGCCCGAGATGCCGCCTTCGGCAAAGGGTCTACCGCCCTGAATCTGACGGCCGAGCTCGGCACTGGTGTTGGAGACGATCACCGCATCCATTTTGGCTTTGACGATACTTTCAAGCGCACGGTACAAATCGTCCGTATCCAAATCGGCCGAAAGCTTTACTGCAACGGGTTTGTAAGGCAGCCCCTTGTCTTCTTGAAGTCGGGTGCGCTCGTCGTCGAGTTCGGTCAAAAGCGTCAAAAGTTCGCGGCTTTTTTGCAACTCGCCCAAACGCTTGGTGTTGGGACTTGAAATATTGACCGTGAAGTAGTCGGCGCGATCGTAAAGCTTGGCCAAAGCACAGCGGAAATCCCCCGCGGCGCTTTCAATGGGGGTGGTGGCATTTTTGCCGATGTTCACACCCAAAATACCGCCGCGCAACTTGAAGGCGTCGGCGCTTTTGAGATTTCTCAACACATGCTCGCACCCGTCGCTGGCGTTGCCCATGCGATTGACAACGGCTTCGGTGGCCGAGAGCCTGGCTACGCGCGGCAGGGGATTGCCCGGTTGCGCTACGGGCGTGACGGTGCCGATTTCGACGTGACCCACACCCAATGCGCCCAAGGCGCTCACCATTTCGCCGTTGCGATCAAAGCCTGCGGCAATACCGATGCGATTGGGAAAACGTATGCCCATCACTTCGACCGGGTCTTCGACCGGCACATGCGTGACGTGTTTGTGCCATTGAAACGTCGTATAGGCATCAAGGTAGCGCGCGCACAGATTTCGGGCGAATTCGGGTGCGGTTTTGGTCATTACCAGTTGAGTCAGAAACCGAATCATCACAAAGAAGCGTTAGACAAAAAACATGTCTCCGATTCTAGCCCGTCAGACATTGAGTTGGAGAAAAGAAAGGGGCTCGGCAATTGTTAAGAAAATTTCGCTGAAGCGCTTTGCGACAAATGAATGTCTGTTTTTGCAGACAAAATTTCAAGTGGCGATAAGCCGGCTAATTTTTTCAGGGTAAATGCGGTGGGAAATTACCTAAGATTTTTCTAGTATTGAAGGCGAGGAGAAAAAAAACATTGCGCACCCCGAAAAGAAGCGCAAGGAGAAAGAAAATATGACCCAGACAGTCTCTCGCCGCTCCCTGATTCAGGGCGCGGGCGCCGGCTTTGCTGCCGCGCTTTTTCAGCCCGTGGCCGCTCAGGCCGCCGCTGCAGAGTCTAAAGAAGCATGGTCGGGCTGGACCATTTGCGACTCTTGCAACCACATGCCCATGTGCGGCATTCATTTCAAAGCTCGCGGCAATACCGTGATTCAGATTGCCAACTGGAACGAACACCCCAATCACTTCCTGTGCTCCAAAGGGATTTCCACGTTGCAGCGTCTGTATAACCCCAATCGCTTGCTCTATCCGATGAAGCGTACCAATCCCAAGGGATCGGCCGATCCGGGTTGGGTGCGTATCGGTTGGGACGAAGCCATCAAGATGATCGCCAAAAACTTAAACGAGGTCAAAGCCAAGCACGGTGCCGATCGCGTTTTGTTCTATTGCGGCGACCCCAAAGAACCGCGTCCGCCCGTGATGCGTTTGGCGCGCTATTTCGGCAGCCCCAACTACTGCTGCGAAAGCTCGGTGGCTTGTAACTTGGCTTATGTACACGCCTTGGAATTGTCTTACGGCGCCGAAATTGCCGGCGGCCCGAGCCCCAAGACGAAGTGCTGCATGATCGTGGGTAAAAACGGCTCTTGGGCATCTCCGCACGGGTTCTTCCGCAATCTCTTGGCACAAAAAGCGCGCGGCTTGAAGTTGATCGTCTCCGATCCGCGTCGCACCAAGGTGGCAGAACAGGCCGATATTCACCTGCAAGTGAAGCCGGGCACCGACGGCGCTCTTGCCTGGGGCATGATTCGCGTTTTGGTCAAAGAAGGCTTGGTCAAGCGCGAGTTTGTCGACAAGTGGTGCACGGGCTACGAAGAATTGGTGAAGTACTGCGAAACCTTTACGCCCGAATACGTTGAAAAAGAAACAGGTGTGCCCGCAGAAAATGTCGTCAAGGCCGCTCGTATGTTTGCCGACGGTCCTTCTTCGATGATGTTGCCCGGCCAAT
>JAUNOJ010000354.1 GCA_030531135.1 Sutterellaceae bacterium
CCCTCCAATATTTACGATAACCCGCAAACCGAGTTCGTTGCGACCTTTGTGGGTGGCATGAATATCGTGCATTTGCCGGAAATTAATGAGGGCGCCGCGACGGGCATTCGTTACGGAGACGTCTTGGTGTCCGAAGCCAATGAAGCGGCCTTGTCGCGTCCCTACACGTATGTCGGCCAACTCCAGTCCTTGGAGTTTATGGGGGACAACGTTCGAGGCTTCTTTTTGCTTAACGACTTCAAAACCCAGATCATCGCCGATATTTCACGTGCAAGACCCGTGGCTTCAAGTCTGCAAGAAAAAGGTCTCTATGCCTTGCATTTGGAGCCGAGCGTTTGGCGTCGTTGGAGTCGGTAAATGAATCGACGACTCCTTCCAAATGTTCTGTTGGCCGGACTGCTCGCTTTCTTAGTGTTGGGTCTTGTTCCACCGCTCTTTCAACTTGCTGTGAGCGTAGTATCCGATGCGGATGGGTTGACTTCGGCATTGACGGGATATAACGTTCGCGCATGCCTCAACACGCTGTGGCTCGGTGCAAGCGTCTCCATTGTTGCAACTGTCTTGGGCTTTGTTGTGGCATTTGCCATCGTGGGCACGTACGCACTGGGGCGACCGGCCTTGAAAGCACTATTCTTAGCGCCGCTCTTTGCCCCGTCCATCATGCCCGCGATCGGTCTCATCTATTTGATCGGCAGTAACGGTCTGATCCTCAACACCGATTGGTACGGTGCGCTTGGCGTTTTCTTGGGTGGGCTGATTTTTGCATTGCCGCACGCAACCTTACAGATTCTCGTGAGCCTCAATACGTTGGATACACGTACCATTGATGCTGCACGTAGTCTCGGTGCCGGCAACTTTAGGCGCTTTATGACGGTGATCGCACCGCATTGCCGTCGTGGGATTCTCAACGCCATACTGGTCACGTTCGTTTTGACGATTACGGACTTTGGCGTGCCCAAGCTTTTGGGTGGAAGCTTCCCCGTTTTGGCGACCGAAATTTATGCGCAAGCCATCGGTTCCCAAAACTTTGCCGTTGCCGCATTTTTAAGTGTCTGGCTCTTGGTGCCGGCACTTTTGGCTTTTTATTTTTCCAACAAACTCACGCAAAAGGGCGGTGCAGGAGCGAGTTCGCTTTTTGTGATTCGTCCCAATCGATTCAGAGATCAAATTTTTACGGTCTTGGCATGGTTGATCGTTGGGTTCGAAGTCAGCACCATTGCAGTTGTGATCTACGGGTCTTTCGTGACCTTCTGGCCCTATGAAATGCAATTGACGTTGGACAACTACTTGTTTAGAAACTCCACCTACGGTGTGGCGCCGTGGATTCACAGCTTGGAGTTGGCTTTTGGTGTCGCTGTGATCGGAACGGTATTGTCCTTTGTCGGTTCGTATTTGACGGTGCGTGTTCGAACGATCCATCCGCAACTGGTTCGTCTTTATCAAATCCTGACAACATTGCCCCTGTGTATTCCCGGCACGGTTTTGGGTTTGGGATTTGCATTGAGTTTTAGCGGATTTTCTCTTTTTAAGGGACCTTTCGGTAGTATTGCGTTCCTGATTCTCAATACGCTCATTCACCTCTACACGGTTGCGCATCTTACAAGCTCTCAAACGATGGCGCAGATCAATGCCCAGTATGAAACTGTGGGCAGAAGTCTGGGGGTAGGGACACTGACGACGATTCGTCGTGTGATCCTGCCGTTAAGCAGCTTTGGGATGCGTGAAGTGTTTTGCTATTTGTTTGCTTCTGCGATGACAACGATCTCTGCCGTTGTGTTTCTCTACACAGCTGACAGCATTGTTGCGGCAGTTGCGGCAATTGACATGATTGATAGTGGCTTTATTTCGGAAGGCGCAGCAATGTCAACTTTGATCTTTGCATCGGCTTTGACAGTGCGCCTCATTGCTTTGAAATTGAAAAAATGACAGCGGGTTTTCGTCTTTATATTCTTGCTCTCGCATTGGTTTTGCCGATTGACGCCTATGCCTA
>JAUNOJ010000355.1 GCA_030531135.1 Sutterellaceae bacterium
GAAGAAGGTATGGGCGAGGTGATGCAGGCACAAGCCAAGCTTGATGCTGTTTATGCCACATACGCAGAACCCGATGCCGACTTCGATGCTCTGGCTGCAGAACAAGCGCGCTTGGAAGCTATCATTGCGGCAGCAGGCACCGATGCATCGACTCAGATGGAAATTGCGGCGGACGCTTTACGTTTGCCGCCGTGGGACGCAAAGATCGGCAATCTCTCCGGTGGTGAAAAGCGTCGCGTGGCACTTTGCCGCTTACTGCTTTCTCGTCCCGACATGTTGCTCTTGGACGAACCCACCAACCATTTGGATGCTGAAAGCGTGGAATGGTTGGAACAGTTCTTGCATCGTTTCCCCGGGACGGTAGTGGCAGTCACCCACGATCGTTACTTCTTGGATAACGCCGCCGAATGGATTTTGGAATTGGATCGCGGCGAAGGTATTCCTTGGAAGGGCAACTACTCTTCTTGGTTGGATCAGAAAGAAAAGCGCTTGGAAATTGAAAAGCGTCAGCAGGAATCTCGTGCCAAAGCCATTCGTCACGAATTGGAATGGGTGCGCCAGAATCCTAAAGGAAGACAAGCCAAGGCTAAGGCTCGCTTGAACCGCTTTGAAGAGTTGTCGAGCTACGAATACCAAAGCCGTAACGAAACCAATGAAATCTTTATTCCCGTGGCGGAACGCCTCGGAAATAAAGTCATTGAGTTCCATAACGTCTGCAAAGGCTTTGGCGATCGACTTCTCATTGACGACTTGTCCTTTACGATTCCTGCCGGTGCCATTGTGGGCGTGATCGGTCCCAACGGTGCAGGTAAGTCCACACTCTTTAAGATGATCACGGGTAAGGAAACGCCTGACTCGGGTAACATCGTTTTGGGCGAAACCGTGCATTTGGCAGCAGTGGATCAGTTGCGTGACTCTTTGCCGAACGAAAAGACCGTGTTTGAAGCCATCTCCGGTGGCCTGGATATCCTTCAGGTCGGCAAGTTCGAAATGCCGTCTCGCGCTTATCTCGGACGCTTTAACTTCAAGGGCGGAGATCAGCAAAAGACGGTGGGCGTGCTCTCGGGCGGTGAACGCGGTCGTTTGCACTTGGCCGCAACGCTTTTAAAGGGCGGCAACGTTTTGTTGTTGGACGAACCTTCGAACGACTTGGACGTCGAAACCTTGCGTGCTTTGGAAGAAGCTTTGCTTGAGTTTGCAGGTTGCGCTCTTGTGACATCTCACGACCGTTGGTTCTTGGACCGTATTGCCACTCATATTCTCGCCTTTGAGGGCGACTCTAAGGTGGTGTTCTTTGACGGCAACTACAACGAGTATGAAGCCGATAAGAAGAAGCGTTTGGGTGAAGAAGCGGCAAGACCGCATCGCATCCGCTTCAAGCCTTTGAAGCACTGATGGAAAAGTTGAAATTTTCCTGATTTTAATGCCCGATTCGTAGCAGGATCGGGCATTGTCCTTTATAGTTGATGTCCTCATGTCTTGTGCTACAAATATGCTGATACGGGGACATCTTTATCGTTATTTTCTTGCAGAATCCTCGATCGTGGAATGGATTGTTGGGCATAGTTTGATTTTTTTTGGGGTTCTCTGGCTTCAAAGTAGCGTATTATGCATTCGATGAATATCGAAGCATGTTATTCTTTGCGTTGCTCGACCTGTTGCTGTGAGGTATGAAGTTAGTCAGGAAAAATTCTGTAAAAAGTAAAAATTTCGATAAGTATTGTTGATAAATAATAGGCGGTTAAGCAGTTAAATTGATATTTAAAAATGTGGGTTGAGATTTATCGAGTATCGATTGATGTGACAGGAGTTAAGAAATAAATGGAAGAAATAAAGCTTTCTAATGATGGGCTTAAATTGATTCAGGTCGAGATATTAAATATTCAAAAGGAGTTTCATCGAATTTGCGAAAAGCACGGAATTCGTTATTTTCTATTTTATGGAACTTTGCTTGGAGCTGTAAGGCACAAGGGGTTTATACCATGGGATG
>JAUNOJ010000356.1 GCA_030531135.1 Sutterellaceae bacterium
TTTGATCACACGCCCCTTGGGTTATAACGGCGATATCGTCACCGAAAGAAATCTGTCAGCCATGATCGAGCGCTTTAAGGCGGCACCGGCGGGGCTCACCGAAGTGATGGTCGGCAGAAGTCTCATGGCCGATCCGGCACTTTTTAGAAAAGCCAAAGGCGGAAAACCGGCCACGGCAAAAGAGATTTTGGATTTTTATCGCGATCTGTTGGAAAGCTACAGTACGCATTTTCAGAGTCGAAAAAATGCTTTGATGCGTATGAAAGAATATTGGTTTTTTCAACTGAATTTATTTGACGATAATCCAAAATTGTCGGAAACAAAAAGTTTGCAAAAATACGGAAAAGAAATTTTGCGCAATAAAGAACCCGATGTATTTTTAGACTTAATCGAAGAGATTGCGGCCAATTTCGAAATCCTTCCCGAGGCAAACTACGGCTGGCACAAGCCTTTGTGATGCCCTCGGTGACACACCTTTGCAAAACTTAACAAGCGCCTTCTTTAAAATCGAAAAAAGGAGGCGCTATGACAAAACTCATTTTTTCCGCCCTTGCCGTTCTTTCTTTGGCCGGTTGCTCCACGCTCGATATGGAGCGAACCTATCTTGTGGAAAACGACATGACGCCCGATGAAGTTTTGGCCGCCGTCGGAATTCCGCCGACAGATATCATTACGACGCCTTGGTACTTCAGCTACATTTGGGCAGAAGATACCATTTTCGGCACCTCGAAAGTTTTTACTGTCTCCTTTAACGAAAAAGGCCGGGTCATCGGAAAAGAGCCTCGTGCAAAACGCCAAGCCGAGTCGGATGCTGCGCAAGCTCGTCTGTACGAAGAGGCGCAAAGGATCGCCAAGGCTTATCCGAACGCCATTATTCGCCAGATGCCAAGCCCTGACCAAGACTCAAAAAACGCGAAAATCACGAAATTGCCACTCATTCCTTACAAATAGCAAAGAATCGGCTCTGAGAGAAACGCGCCGGCAACAATTGCGCTATGGTACTTTGCTTTAGAATGAGTAAGTTACTGTTTTGAAAACCGCTTCTTGACCAACCGATGAAATTTCTTCTTGTTGACGACCATGCACTCATCGTGCAGGCACTTTCTCTTTTACTTCGCTCCAAGTTTCCCGAATCGTCCGTTCTAACCGGCGCCTCGGCGCAAGACGCGCGTGACCTCGTGCGCGAGCACGGCGAAGAGTCCGATCTCTTGGTGTTGGATTTGAATTTGCCCGGTGTGGAAACCGCCACAAGCCTTTTGGAAGAGTTGGTCAAGACCAATCCGGCGTTAAAGATTTTGGTGCTCTCGGGGCTCATCGATCAGCAAAATATTATGCGCGTGTTGCAGTTGGGGGCAGCGGGCTTTGTGCCCAAGTCGCTTGACACCGACATGCTCACCAACGCCATCGACTTTGTCTTAAAAGGCGGCGTTTATATCCCCACGAAACTTTTGAGCGAAAGCCAAAAGGCGGGGTTGCTGACGCAAGCTGCCGTGGAATTGGCGCAGAAAAACACCAACGAGGTGCACTTGACCGCACGCCAACAGGACGTGCTTCAAACGCTGGCTCGAGGCTTGCCGATTAAGCGCATCTGCCGAGAACTCAATTTGTCGGAGGGCACCGTCAAAACCCACGTTGCGGCCATCTACCGCGCCTTTGGCGCCACCAACCGTACCGAAGCGTTGATTGCGGCGCGCCGCGCCGGTTTTGATATCGCGCTTTAGTCTGAGCCAGGTCGATTTTCCGCCACTGCCCGTCGCAGTGCCGAAGCCAAGGCTTCCGCACCGGCGGGCTTTTGTAATATCACGGGCATGCTTTGCGCGGTGTTTTCAGGATTTAAACTCAACTGACGGTAGGCGTGACGAATTTCGTCTTCGTTCACTGCCGTGAGCAACACGCTCGGGAACTTTCGCCCGGCCCCGCCCCTGACCATAAAGATCACTTCCAAACCGGTACTCATCCCGTCGCCCAAGTTGTAGTC
>JAUNOJ010000357.1 GCA_030531135.1 Sutterellaceae bacterium
CATAAAACTCCTTCCTTGTTACATTGGTAAAACACGAAAGTCTATAGAAAATAACGTCATTTTTCCGTTGAAAATCGCTTAATTACGCATTGTTTGAAAGCGAAAAATTATCCTTTATTCCTAATATCACAATTCGATCCAATCGATTTCTGCTTTTCTCGTAATGATGATGTATTTGAAAATTGGCGAATATAAGAAACAGACCAAATCACTTTTGTCCGACGTCATTGATTTTGTGCGAAATCCCGACAGCCAAAGCAAAAAGCGACGCCCGTTGCCGAGAGTCGCTTTTGCCAATGACGCTACAAAATTGGGTATTTTGTTTGGTTCGAATTGAAAAAATTGTCTTACTTGAAGAACACCAAATCGACCAAAAGGAAAGTCGGGAACAAGATGCCCACAGACCAAATCATGTAACCGAAGAAGGACGGCATTTCGATGCCGCGTTCCTTGACGATGGCCACCGTCATGAAGTTCGGGGCGTTGCCGATATAGGTCACGGCACCCATGAAGACGGAACCGGCAGACACGGCCATCAAGGTGTGGGCGTGTGTGGTCATCAACTCGGTTGCGTTGCCGCCGGCCAAGTTAAAGAACGCCAGATAAGTCGGTGCATTGTCCAAGAAGGCGGACAACAAACCCGTCATCCAGAAGAACATGACGTTGTTGAATTCCCCTGCTTCGTTCGTCACCAATGCCACCACCGGTGCGAAGGCGCCGTTGGAGCCGGCTCGCAACATTTCAAGCACGGGCACGATACACAAGAAGATACCGAAGAAGAGTTTGGCCACTTCGGCAATCGGAGCCCAGGTGAACTGATTGGCCGTACGAGCCGCCTTGGGCGTCGTTGCCAAAGACAAAGCGGCAAAGATCACAAAGAGCGCGTCGCGCGTCAGACCCTGCAGCGACAAATGCACCGAAAGCACCTCGAAGTTCACGCCCGGATTCCACATACCGCTCATCAACACGGCGCCGACGATACCGGCTAAGTAAAGGAAGTTGATGCCGCCCGAAATACCGAATTTGACACCGGATTCGACATCGGCCACAAAAGCGCCTTCCTTCTTGTCCTTGGCAAAGGCCCAGCTGTCGATCGCAATATAAAGCGTCAAGAGAATGGCCAAAGTGGTCAAAAGCGGCAACATCATGTGGGTGGTGGTCCAGAAGAATTCCACACCGCGCAAGAAACCCAAGAACAGGGGCGGATCGCCCAACGGGGTCAAGCAGCCGCCGATGTTGGCGACGATAAAGATAAAGAAGATAAACGTGTGAAGCTTGCGACGACGACCTTCGTTGGCGGCAATCAAAGGACGAATCAAGAGCATGGCTGCGCCCGTCGTCCCCATGAGGTTGGCAAAGAATGCGCCCACCAACAGAAAGCCCGCGTTCACCAAGGGCGTGCCCTTAAAGCTGCCCTTGATGTGAATGCCGCCGGCAACCACAAACAAAGCGCCCACAAAGAGTAAGAACGGCACATAGTCGCCGATCAGGGCATGGGCCACCGCGCCCAATGCGGCCGAAAACGGCGCATAGAAAAAGAGCGGCACCACGCAGCAGGCGCCCCAGAAAACGGCAACCTTACCGAAGTGATGATGCCAAAAGTGCGGCACGACCAAAGGACAAATGGCAATGGAGAGCAAAATGCCGGCAAAAGGCACGGCCCAGGCAATCGACAATGCGCTGCCGTCCAGAGACGCAGCAGATGCGAAGGCCGGTGCGAGCATACTCGCCAATGCGGCAAAAACTTTCACAAGATTCACTGAATAACTCCCGTGTTGGGTTGACATTCGACAAATAGCGAAAGTTTCCCAGCCGCTACCCGCCTCAAAATTCAATTGATTTTAGCTAACTTTGTTGCGAGAGTTTACATTTCAAGTGAAAACGCCGAAGAAATTTTGACGAGCTCAGAAAAACCAAGGAATACCCCTTAAGCCTTTGGTACTGCCACTCATCCCATCGACCTATCCCAT
>JAUNOJ010000358.1 GCA_030531135.1 Sutterellaceae bacterium
TTTGATCTGAATCAAGAAAGCAGAATCCTGCTATTGACACCTGAGGACATAAGAATGCGCGAGGTTTCGTTCAACGGGACGCTCGGCAGGACGATTGCGCACCAAGGGTTTCAGACGCACAATGGTGGCTCCCGCTCCGCCGTCGTTTTCGCGAGCTTCGCAGAAAGCGATGACTTCGTCGCGCTGCTTTAACCAACGACGTACGACTTCGCGCAAAATGGATTGACGATCGGGCGAACCGTTGCCTTTGCCGTGAATGATGCGAAGGCAAAGACGCTCTTGCATTTGAGCTTTCTTTAAGAAGTCGACCACGGCAATGCGGGCTTCTTCGACAAACATGCCGTGCAAATCGAGTTGCCCCACCACGACCCAGCGGCCGCGGCGCAAGTCGCGCGGAACGTCGGGACCGACACCGGGACGACGAAAGCTTTTGCCGTCGTCGCTTTCCAAAAATTCGATGCTATCGAAATCGTCCGACAAGCTTTCTTCCAAAACAGCCGCATTGTCGGCAATCGTTTGACGGGGTTCGGGTTTAACAACCTTTTTGTGCAAAACACGCTTGGGTGCGCCCAAGGGTTCGACGCCTGCCATCTTCATGGCAGCGGCAAAGTCGATTTCGGGCTCGGCGTTGTCTTGCGTAAAGGACTTGGGCACTTTGACGTTACTGGCAACTTTCACACCGGTCTTTTTCATCGTGTGCAAAAAGTCCAAGGTATCGCGCGCCACGCGTGCCTGCACTTTTTCTTCCTGATCTTTTTGTTCCTGACGTTCGCGTGCTTTGGCTTTCAATTCGGCAGCCATGGGCTTTAAAGCCTCAAAACCGTTTCCCATTTTATTTTTCTCCCAATATGCACAAAAGGACCGCTCTCATTGAGACGATCCTTTCGTTTTGATCTTCCCAAAGGCCGACGTCACACCGTCGGCGCATGGAAAGCAATTTTACTGCACGTCGCAGCTTCGGCTTAGTGCGCGGCCTTTTCTTCGAGGTAGCGCTGAGCGTCCAAAGCGGCCTGGCAGCCGGAACCGGCGCTCGTCACAGCCTGACGATAGATCTGGTCGGCACAGTCGCCGGCGGCAAACACGCCCGGAACGTTCGTGGCCGTAGCGGCGCGACCGGCCTTGTCGGTGACGATATAGCCGTTATCCAACGTCAACTGACCTTCGAAAACCTTGGTGTTGGGCGAGTGACCGATGGCGATAAAGACGCCGTCGACCGTCAATTCTTCGGTGGAGCCGTCGGTCTTCTTCAAACGCAAACCGGTGACACCCTTATCGTCGCCCAAAACTTCGTCAACAGCAAAAGGCGTGTGCAACTTGATCTTGCCTTCGGCCACCACCCCCATCAAGCGATCGACCAAAATCGGTTCGGCGCGGAACGTGTCGCGACGATGCACGAGGTGCACTTCGCTGGCAATCTGCGAGAGGTACAAAGCTTCTTCAACGGCTGCGTTGCCGCCGCCCACCACTGCCACGGGCTTGCCGCGGTAGAAGAAACCGTCGCAGGTCGCGCAACCGGAAACGCCCTTACCCTTAAAGCGGGTTTCGCTTTCCAAGCCCAAGTACTTGGCAGAAGCACCGGTGGCGATAATCAAAGCGTCGCACGTGTAAGACCCCATGTCGCCTTCCAAGACGATGGGACGAGCGTTCAAATCGACTTTGCCGATCACGTCAAAGACGATCTTGGTGTTAAAGCGTTCGGCCTGCTGCAAAAGGTTTTGCATCAAGTCCGGCCCCTGAATGCCGTTGACGGCACCCGGCCAGTTATCCACTTCGGTGGTGGTCATCAACTGACCGCCCTGTTCCATCCCGGTAATCAACAAGGGATTGAGGTTGGCGCGAGCGGCATAAACGGCTGCGGTATAGCCGGCAGGACCCGAGCCGATCACGATGACAGGGGCATGAATCACTTCAGACATGGTTTACTCCAAAAAATCTTTACGACGCCCTCAAGGCGTCAGCACAAAA
>JAUNOJ010000359.1 GCA_030531135.1 Sutterellaceae bacterium
CTTTTTACGCGTTATCCCGGCGGTCTGATGCCCACACAAAAAGCCAAGCTTTTGGCTTGCCGCGCAGAAGAAGTCTTGAAAGCTTACGATGCCCTTTTGAAGCCTCAGCAGTTTGATCCGGCAAAGATCGTTCGAGACATTCGCATCGGGTGCGCAGACAATGCGCCGTTTTCCGTCTTTCCCAATTTTGCGCAAACTCTTTTGGAAAAAGCACCCGGCATTCTTATTTCGTACCTACCGCTTTCCGATGATAGATTTGCGCTGCTCTCGACCGGAGAAATCGACTTCGCCGTTTCGCCCGTCATGACATTACCTGACGGTTTTCATGCACTGGAGTTGGCCGAAAGCGACTATGTTCTCACCGCCAGTTGCCATCACCCCTTGGCAATTGCCGCCAAGACCGGCCCGATAGAAACGACCGAAGTCCTGAAATACGCCTTTGCCGACATTTGTTTTCATACGCGACCGGGCGCTTCTTGGCTATCGTTGCGAGAAAATGTTTTTCCCGCCTGGGCTCAAGGCAAAGTCTCCATGCGCACAACCCAGTTTTTGGCATTGATCCCGACCGTTGCCGAAAGCGAACTCTTGATGGTATTGCCGCGTCGTACAGCCGAATATTTGGCGAAAACCGGCGGCATCACCATTGTTCCGACGGTAGAAAAAAGTGTGCGCCACAAACCCCAATTGATTTGGCACCACCGTGCCAACGAAGATCTCGAACTGCAATGGGTGCGATCGATTTTGTTGGACTGTGCCAAATGCAGTTGTCAAAAATAACCGAAAAAATCTCGGCGATGATTGCTTGGATTCGGTAAAAAAAATAGGGATGGCGCAGCACCCCTATTTTTTATAAATACCGGTATGAAAATTTACACCCAACCGGCCTTACGGAATTCCTTGAGAACACCCACGAAATACTTCATTTCATCGACCGTACCCAAAGAAATGCGGCACCATTGAAGAGCCGGCGGGAACGGACGACCGACCAAAACATTCTTGGACTTCATACGTTCGGCAAAGGTCTTCAAGTCGGACTTGATGTTGACAAACACGAAGTTGGTCTGGCTCGGCAGATATTCGAGCTTCAAGGCGTCGAGCGTATCGCACAAAACCTTGCGTGCATCGTCGTTTTCCTTGCGGCTGGCGGCAATAAATTCCTTGTCGTTAAGCTCGGCAATGGCCGCTTCAATCCCCGAAATATTGAGCATGATGTCATAGGCCACCTGTGTACGGCACTGATTGACGACAGAGGGCACGGCATAGGTAAAGCCGATACGCATACCGGCCATAGCAAAGATCTTGGAGAAGGTCTTCAAAACGCAAAGGTTATCGTAACCGGCATCCACCAACGTCTTGGTAGACACAAAGCTCTTGTCGACCACATATTCTGCGTAAGCTTCGTCGATCACAAAGAACGTGTTGGCGGGCTTGGACTTGATCCAGTCGAGCAAGGCCTGACTGTTGACGATGGTTGAGGTGGGATTGTTCGGGTTGACGAAGTAAACGATGGAAGAACCCTTATGGGAAGCCACGGCCTTTTTCATGCCTTCGAGATCGATCGACCACTTGGGACCCATCGGCACTTTGACAACCTTGACGTTATTTTTGCGAGCGGTATCTTCGCCGTCGCTGTAGGTCAATTCCGGAATCACCAACTGCGTATCGGGACGAATGTGCGATTCGATGGCTGCACGAATGGATTCGGCAGAACCGTGCGTGAGCATGATGTTTTCGGGTTTGCCGCCCATGAACGTTGCACAGGCCTTGCGCAAAGCTTCGGCACGAACAAACGGGTAGCGAGCAGCCTGATCCAGCGCCTTCTGTGCTGCAGCTTTTGCCGAAGCGCTCATGCCGAGCGAATTTTCGTTAAAGCACAAAAGAAGCGGGCTTTGGGGCGTAGGCGGCACAAATTTCGGAGCAATGCTTGCAGCTTGCACTGCATGCGCCCCC
>JAUNOJ010000360.1 GCA_030531135.1 Sutterellaceae bacterium
ACAGAACGGCTGCCCGCATCTTAAGTAAGGGTGTCAAAAACGGTATGTACCAAGCGCCTTTGGCCATGGACGATATGCCGCATATGGCGCTTCTCGGTACGAGCTCGGTCGATACCATCACGGCCGACAGCGCCAATACGGCTTCGGCCTACATGACGGGGCACAAATCAAGCGTCAACGCTTTGGGCGTTTATGCCGATCGTACCAAAGCCAGCCAAGACGATCCGCGTCAGGAAACCATTGCCGAGCTTTTGCGCCGCAAAACGGGTAAGGCCATCGGTGTGGTGAGTAACGCCGAAATCGAAGATGCTACGCCCGCTTCCGTCGTGGCCCACACCCGCAAGCGCAGCGACAAGGCAGACATCGTGGGTATGTTCTATGACGTTAAGCCCGAAGTGATTTTGGGCGGGGGTTCGGCTTACTTCTTACCCAAGGGCACGGCCGGCAGCAAACGTAAGGATACGACGAACTACGTTTCTCTTTTCCAGGAAAGCGGCTACCAATTGGTGACGGATAATAAGGAACTCAAGAGCGCTGTGACCGGCAAGGTGCCCGAAAAGCTTTTGGGGCTTTTCCATACCGGCAACATGGACGGCTGGATCGATCGCCATCAGTGGAAGGGCAATACGGTGAAGAAGTTCCCCAACCAGCCGGATTTGACCGAATCGTTTGATGCTGCCGTCAAGGTCTTGAGCCAAAACAAAAACGGCTTTTTCCTGATGATCGAAGGCGGTTTGATCGACAAGTTCTCTCACCCCTTGGATTGGACGCGCTCGGTGGGCGATACGATCGAATTGGATAAGGTGGTCGAGCGCGCCAAGGAATTTGCACGCAAGAATCCCGATACGCTCATCATCGTGACGGGGGATCATACGCACTCCATTTCCGTGGCAGGTACTGTGGACGACAACAAGCCCGGCAAAGACATGCGTGAAAAGGTCGGCGTTTATGCCGCTGCCGGCTACCCCAACTATGAAGACAAGGACAAGGACGGCTTCCCCGACGATTTCGCTCCGAGCAAGCGCTTGGCCGTGTTCTTCGGCGCACATCCCGACTACTACGAAACCTATCGTCCGTTTAAGGACAAGACCTTTGTGCCGGCTGTGAAAAACGAAAAGGGCGAGTATGTGGCCGATGAAGAATATAAGGCTGTCGAAGGCGGACACTTTGTCGAAGGCAATCTGCCGCGCAACGAAGCTCAGGGCGTGCACACGGTCGACGATATGGTCGTGACCGCTCAGGGTCCCAACGCCGACAAGCTCCACGGCTTTATGAACTCCACCGAAGTCTTCCGTGTGATGGCCGAAGCCATGGCGCTCGGTCACTAACGCATAGCAACTTCGATTGAACGTGCGGGCAGGGGCTTACAAGAAGTCTTTGTCCGCACAAACGTATTTTGAAAAAAGGATTTGCTATGCGATCGAACCGTCGGGAATTTTTAAAACATGTTTCGAGTTTGGTGCTTGCAGGCGGCTTCGGTTGGGGAAGTTCAAGCGTTTTTGCGCAGGATAACCGGCTCGAATTTTCGGAACTCTACGCGGGCTATTCGGCTTTGGGACTGAAGTTTTCCGAAAAGCTCACGTCTTTAAACGGCAAAACCGTGACGATTCGCGGGTTTATGGCCCCGCCCTTGAAAGCCGAAGCCTCGTTTTTCATTCTGACCAAGCAACCCGTGAGTCTGTGCCCGTTTTGCGATTCGGACGCCGATTGGCCCGACGACATCATTTTGGTGCGGCTTGCCAAGGATCAGCCTTTCGTGCAAAACAACCGCCTGATCGAAGTGACCGGTACTTTGGAAGTCGGAAGCAAAACCGATGAAGAAACGGGCTTTGTGAGTCTGGTGCGTTTGGTTCAAGCCCGTTTTGAGGTACTGTGACGATGTCCGCAGGCTTAGATCTGTGCGTTGAGAAGCTGGTTCATGCGGTAAGCGACGGAACTCAACGCAA
>JAUNOJ010000361.1 GCA_030531135.1 Sutterellaceae bacterium
AGCACATAGAGTACGGCAGCCAACCCCGCAGCCAAAATCGTCGTAAAGAGCGTATAAAAAAGCGTGTGCTTAAAGATTCGCCCCGATTCGCTCGAGCGACTGATCATGGCCAAAGTCGAGATAATCGACACGGCAATGATGGGAATGGCGATAAAGCGGAACAAGCGAATAAAGATCGTGGAGATAAAGTCGCCGATCTGCTGCCAAAATTCCGAGCCGTAAAGGCCGTTGATCACACCCAAGACAATTGCCACCAAATAACACACGGCCAGAATGATCTGTCTGCGTTTTTGGGCCGGGCTCATCGCGCGGTTCGGCTGAGCGTTTTCGAGATTTTCTGACATTGTGTAATTCCTGTTGGATGGGTTTTTCTTGTTTTTCGAGGGTTGCTGTCGGTGTCCAAGGAAACACTGCGACATCGTATCCCGAGATTTTGCCCGAAAAAGTACTTTCCCGTTTTGCCAAATTCGGGCAAACACTTGCATATTTTGCATCTTTGTCGGACATCTCCGACAGTTTCTGCGAACGGATTGCCCCTTTATTGATGCCACACCGTGCCCGATAGGCACAAAGCCCTAGCGCACTCTCGGGTAAAATGAGACCTTGGCGTATTAGCCGCTTTTGGCAATACGCTTGAATTTTTTCGTCTCGGCACGTCTGCCTCGAAACGCGCCCCGACGTAAAACCAAAAAAGACATTCCTCAAAAAAACTCGTTGAAACGAGAACCGGGAAACTAAAACATGTTTGATAATCCGACAGCCATTACTTTTTGCGGCTATCTGCTTTTGATGGTGTGCTTGGGCTTTTGCGCCTGGTACTACACCAGAAACTTTAACGACTATATTTTGGGCGGTCGCAGCTTGGGCGGCCTCGTGACGGCCTTGTCCGTGGGCGCCAGCGACATGAGCGGCTGGCTTTTGATGGGCTTGCCCGGTGCGGTCTTTTTGTCCGGCATTTCCGAAAGCTGGCTTGCCATCGGCTTGACGATCGGCACGTACTTCAACTGGAAGATCGTTGCGGCTCGTCTGCGCGTGTATACCGAAGTCTCGCACAACGCATTGACCCTGCCCGACTTCTTTACCCATCGCTTTCACGATACCTCCAAGGCACTTCGCATCATTGCCGCCATCGTGATTTTGGTGTTTTTCACCATTTATTGCGCCAGCGGCGTCGTAGCCGGCGCACGCCTTTTTGAAAACACGTTCGATATGAGTTACGAGCGCGCCGTCTGGATCGGTGCCGCTGCCACGATCGCCTACGTGTTTGTCGGCGGTTTCTTGGCCGTGAGTTGGACCGACGCCATTCAGGCCACGTTGATGTGTATCGCACTGGTGGTGACGCCCATCGTCGTGATGTGGGACGTGGGCGGCTTTACGGCGACGGTGGATCGCGTCAGCGCCATTAACCCCGACATGGTGCGTATGGTTACCAACCAAACCTTTATCGGCATTATCAGTTTGCTTGCCTGGGGCTTGGGTTACTTCGGACAACCGCACATTTTGGTGCGCTTTATGGCCACCAAGTCCATCAAGGTCATTCCGGGCGCCTGCCGCATTTCCATTATGTGGATGATTTTCTGCTTGGGCGGGGCCGTGAGCGTGGGCTTTTTCGGTGCGGCCTACTTCAATGCCCATCCCGATCAGGCAACGCTTGTGACCGAAAACCATGAACGCATCTTTATCGTGCTCTCGCAACTGTTGTTTAACCCGTGGATCGGCGGCATTTTGATGTCGGCCATTTTGGCTGCCGTGATGTCAACGCTTTCCTGCCAGTTGTTGGTTTGCTCTTCGACCTTGACCGAAGACTTCTATCGCAGCTTCCTGCGTCCCAACGCCAGCCAGTGGGAGTTGTTGTGGTTCGGTCGCACGATGGTGTTGGTGATTTCCTTTGTGGCCATCTTTATCGCCATGGATCCGCAAAGCTTGGTGCT
>JAUNOJ010000362.1 GCA_030531135.1 Sutterellaceae bacterium
CAGGGTTTGATGGACATGGTACTTGCCGAGGAGAACTGAGAAATGGCAAAACGACATATTCTTTCGCTGCTTCTTGACAATACTTCGGGTGCCTTGAGCCGAGTGGCGGGTTTGTTTAGCGCCCGCGGCTACGACATCGTGTCCGTGACGGCGTCTCCGACGGAAAATCCCAACATTTCCCGTATGACGATCGTGAGCGTCTCGGACGACTCCAAAATGGAGCAGATCACCAAGCAGCTCAACCGCTTGATCGACGTCGTGAAGGTCTACGACCTTTTGGAAAACGACTACGTCGAACGCGAACTGATGCTCGTGAAAGTGCGAGCCGTCGGACGCGATCGCGACGAGATGATGCGCATCACGGAGATTTTCCGTGCTCGCATCGTGGACGTGACGGACAAGACTTACACCATTGAAGTCACGGGCGACAGAAGTAAGCTCGATGCATTTATTGCGTCGGTGTCGCCTGACATTATTTTGGAAACGGTTCGCACCGGTGCATGCGGTATCGCCCGCGGCGAACGTATTTTGAAGGCTTAACTTTTAGGCATTTTTGCCGATATCTTTTCATTACTTTTCCGCAGATGCGGAAAACACTTTACTTGAGGAAAATCATGAAAGTTTTTTACGATAAGGACGCCGACCTTTCTTTGATCAAGGGCAAGAAGGTCGCCATCATCGGTTACGGCAGCCAGGGCCATGCCCACGCTCAGAACTTGCGCGACTCCGGTTGCGACGTGACGGTGGGTTTGCGTAAGGGCGGCGCTTCTTGGGCCAAGGCCGAAGCCGCCGGTTTGAAGGTTCAGTCCGTGGAAGACGCCACCAAGGGCGCCGACGTCGTCATGATGCTTTTGCCTGACGAATTCATCGCCAAGGTCTACAACGAACAGGTCGAACCCAACCTCAAGGAAGGCGCAACGCTTGCCTTTGCTCACGGCTTTAACGTGCACTACGGTCAGGTCGATCCGCGCAAGGACTTGGACGTCATCATGGTCGCTCCCAAGGCTCCGGGTCACACCGTTCGCTCCACCTACGTGGCAGGCGCCGGCGTTCCGCAGTTGATCGCTGTTTATCAGGACGTCTCCGGCAAGGCTCACGACGTGGCATTGTCTTATGCATGCGCCAACGGCGGCGGCAAGGCCGGTGTCATCGAAACGACCTTTAAGGCCGAAACCGAAACCGACCTCTTTGGCGAACAGGCCGTGCTTTGCGGCGGTTTGGTCGAATTGATCAAGACCGGTTTTGAAACCTTGGTCGAAGCCGGCTACGAACCCGAAATGGCCTACTTCGAATGCTGCCACGAAATGAAGTTGATCGTCGACTTGATCTACGAAGGCGGCATCGCCAACATGGATTACTCCATTTCCAACAACGCCGAATACGGTCAGTACTACACCGGTCCCAAGGTTGTGAACGCTCAGAGCCGCGAAGCCATGCGCGAATGCTTGAAGCAGATTCAAAACGGCCAGTATGCCAAGAGCTTCTTGGCAGAATGCGCCTTGGGTTATCCCTCTTTGCGCAGCGAACGCCGTATGACGGCCGAACACGGCATCGAACAGACGGGCAACAAGTTGCGCGCCATGATGCCCTGGATTGCCGCCAACCGTTTGGTTGACAAGTCCAAGAACTAATCGGCTCTCGGTTTTGTGAACGAATCGATCGGCTTGGCCGGTCGATTCAAGCAGGACACCTTCTCGTTTGAGTTTGAGCGGGGAGGTGTTTTCTTTTCCGACAAGGACTAATAAGAAGTGAGAGTGAAAATCCAAGATCTATTGGTGGTAATTTTCTTAATGCTCATTGAAATAAACATTAAACCAACTAACGCATTTTTTATTGATCATCCATGACCAAATCGACCCGCTCAACGTTGTTGCCGAGAAAGCTTGCCGCGAAGTTGCAACTCGTGGGTGAGCAGATTCGCATTGCACGCT
>JAUNOJ010000363.1 GCA_030531135.1 Sutterellaceae bacterium
TGCAGACCGACCGCATCACGCTGAACAGCTCCTATGTGGTGCTGAAGCCGGGCGCGACCCACACCATCCAGGCGTCAGTCTCGCCCTCCAGCGCGCCGCAGGCGCTTACCTACACCTCCATGGACTCCAAGGTGGCCACTGTCACCTCCTCCGGCGTGATCCGGGCCGTGAGCGCCGGCAGCACTACCGTGACCGTGTCCAACGGGGCCACCAAGGCGGCCATCACGGTGATCGTGAACCAGGGCACCGCCAGCTCCGGCGACACCGGCGAGGACACCACCCCCACCGAGCCGGAGCAGACCGATGTGGATGCGCTGGTGGAGCAGATCAAAAGCGCCGCGGACGGCGCAGTCATCGAGGCTCGGCTCTCGGTGGTACCCGCCGCCGTGCTGAACGCCCTGAGCGGCACCGACAAAGCCCTGACTGTACCACAGGACGGCTATTCGCTGACCATCCGGGGCCGTGACATCAAGAACGCAAGCAACGAGCTGGACACCCGCCTCGCCTTTGCTGAGACGGAGGACGGGCTGGAGTTTACATTGAACGGCGGCGGCTATATGCCGGGCGAAGTGGAAGTAACGCTGGACGAGACCACCGCCGCCGCTTACCGTTATCTCTACCTTTACAACAGCACCACCGAGGAGTGGCAGCAGCTGAACACCTACGAAAACGGTGTGCTCACGCTGGACACCGCCGGGCGCTACCTGTTGCGGAGCGAAGTGTTCCGCACATGGGGGCTGGGCTGGTGGTTCGTCGGCACCGTTTCCGTGCTGGTCGTCGTATTGGCCGTGATCTACATCGGCTTCAAGCGGCGCTACTGGTTCTGGTAATTTGCTGGTATTATGAAACAAATAAAGGGAATTTGATCTATGCGTTATACATTTGTACACCAGCACGACAGCACAGACTGCGCCGCCGCCAGCCTGGCCATGGTGTGCCTCCACTACAAAAAGGAGACCACAATCACCCGCCTGCGCGACATGATGGGCACCGACCTGAAGGGCACCAACCTGGTCGGCTTGCAGAAGGCTGCCAACGAGCTGGGCTTTACCACCGCCGCGGTCCGCGTGGACCGGGAAAACTTTTTGAGCGATTTTACCCTGCCCTGCATCGCGCAGGTGATCACCAAGGAGGGCATGACCCACTTTGTGGTCGTCTTTAAGAAAACGACCATCAAGGACGACGACGCGCGCCACCAGCATGTGATGAAGGCAGCGGAAGAAGACCCGGACAAAAAGAAGCACTTCTGGGATAAGCTCAAGCCCAAGCATGAGGACTATGTGGTCATCGGCGACCCCGCCAAGGACCTGAAAAAGATCTCGATGGACGAGTTTTTCCAGACCTTTACCGGCGTTTTGCTGCTGCTGAACCCCACCAACGAGTTCAAGACCGGCAAGGTGGATCAAAAGAGCATGATCCAGCGGTACATCGACCTGCTGATGCCGCAGAAAAAGCTGTTCGGCTTTACGATCCTGGCGTCGGTACTGCTGACGATCATCGGCATCGTCTCGTCGCTGTTCAATAAGATCCTGGTGGACGAGATATTGCCCTACGGGCTGCAAAACATGCTGGTGATGATGATCCTGGTGTTCGGTATGGTGTCCCTCACCCAGATCCTCATCAGCTTTGTGCGGTCCATCATCTCGATCTACCTCTCCCAGAAGATCGACATCCCCCTGATGCTGGGCTACTTCAAGCACATCTACAGCCTGCCGATGAAGTTCTTCTCCACCCGCAAGACCGGCGATATCACCACCCGCTTTTCGGATGCAGGCACGATCAAGAGCATCGTGACCAGCATTGCGCTCTCGCTCTTTCTGGACATCGTGATGCTGCTGGCCTCGGGCGCGATCCTCTACCGCATGAACTCCACGCTGTTCGGCATCATCATCATCATGGCGATCGTCAGCTTTTTGCTGGTGTTTGCGTT
>JAUNOJ010000042.1 GCA_030531135.1 Sutterellaceae bacterium
TTTGATTGGCTCCGGTAAAGGCGCCGCGCTCGTGCCCGAAGAGTTCGCTTTCCAACAATTCTCTCGGGATTGCCGCCGTATTGATGGCCACAAAAGGCGCATTGCGTCTCAGACTGTGGCAATGCAGGGCGCGTGCCACGACTTCTTTACCCGTGCCGGATTCGCCCGTTAAAAGCACCGTGACGTTACTTTGCGCCAAGCGCCCGATCGCACGAAACACTTCTTGCATCGCGCGCGAGTGGCCGATGATTTCGCTTGCCGTTTGTTCGGTCGCATCTTGCGGGGCTTCGTTGCGCTCGCTCTCTTCACAGGCACGGCGAAGGAGTTTCACCGCGCGATTGATGTCAAAGGGTTTGGCCAAATACTCGTACGCCCCGCCCTGAAAGGCGGATACGGCACTGTCCAAGTCGGAAAATGCCGTCATGATGATGACCGGAATTTCCGGGTGCGTTTCCTTGACGTGCGCGAGCAAATCGACCCCATTCATGTCGTGCATGCGAATGTCGCTCAACAAAACCGAAGGGGTATCGGTCTTTAAAGCCTCAACCACGTCTTTGGCCGATTCAAAGAGCGCAAACGGCATCTGTGCGCGCGTGAGCGCCTTTTCCAAGACCCATCGAATGGAACGATCGTCGTCGACTACCCAAATCTGTTTCATTTGTTTTTTGCGCCTTTTGCGTTAAACGGGTTCACTCAAAGGAAAAAGGAGACTGAATTCGGTACGGCCCGGCTGGCTTGCCACTTCGATGCTGCCGCCGTGCTGTTCGACAAATGTTTGCACAATGGAAAGTCCCAAACCCGTACCGTTGTCTCGTCCCGTCACCAAGGGATAAAAGATTTTTTCTCGAATCGACTCGTCGATCCCTGCCCCGTTATCGATCACCTGCACCTTCAAAGCGAGCTTGTAGCGCTTTCTTTGAATCACGCACTGACGGGCAATGCGCGTGCGCAAACGAATCTCGGCGCGGTTTTCGGAAAACAAGTGACGCGTGGCTTCTGCCGCATTGCGCATCAGGTTTAAAAAGACCTGCACCAGTTGCTCGCGATCGCCTTTGACTGCCGGAGCCGAGACGTCGTAATCTCGCGTAATCGTCAAGCCTTGGTTAAATTCCGCCAGAACCAAATTGCGGCTGTGTTCCAAAACTTCGTGGACGTTGACTTCGGCCAAAATACGCTCGCGTCGATAGGGCATCAAGAGTCTGTCGACCAAGGACTGCAAGCGATCGGCTTCGGCAATGATGACTTCGGTGTATTCGCGCTCGTCGGGAGTCGCCAATTCGCCTTCCAACAACTGCGCCGCGCCACGGATGCCGCCCAAGGGGTTTTTGACTTCATGCGCCAAATTGCGCAAAAGCGCCTTGGTGGCTTCGCTCATGCCGGCTTCCTGCTCTTGGCGGGCAAGTTCCATCACGTGCTGCACTTGGGTAAGTTCCAGTAACAGCAACCCGTCGCTACCTGCAATCTGAGAAATGCTCGCATGCACAGGCTCGGGATCCGTTAACGGGCGACAGAGTTCGGTGACCGCGCTATAGGGCGTATATTTGGCGTCTTTGGCTGAAAACCTCGCCACCCAATCTCTGACTTGCGGAATCAAGAGCCCAATGTCCGAACCCTTGAGATTGCGTCTGGAACAGCCCACCAAAACTTCGGCTGACGAATTGCACCAGCGCACGCGCGCAAAGCGATCGAGCACGATCAAACTCGTGCACAACAAATCCGCAGTCGATTGCAACTGCGCATAGAAACTACGGGCGCTTTGCGGCATGGTCAAAGCCTTTTTTGAATAATCGATCGAAAAAAAATCTTTTATTGAAAAATCAAGCCGCCGACTGGGTAAACCAAAGCGGCGGCTTGAGAATTTCGGACGATTGTCGGGCACTTTTTTAAGCACCCGACAATTGATACCAAGGGATCAACCCGCAAAGTACATTTCGTACTCGCACGGATGAACGGCCTGGCGATAGCGAGCCACTTCGTCGGCCTTCAAGTTGAGGTAACCATCGATCATGTCGTCGCTAAACACACCGCCGCGCGTCAAGAATTCACGATCCTTGTCCAAAGCTTCCAAAGCCTGGAAGAGTTCGGAGCAAACCGTCGGAATCTTGGCGTTTTCTTCCGGCGGCAAGTCGTAGAGGTTCTTGTCGGCGGGATCGCCCGGATGAATCTTGTTCTGGATACCGTCAAGCCCTGCCATCATCAATGCCGAGAATGCCAAGTAGGGATTGGCCATCGGATCGGGGAAGCGCACTTCGACACGGCGAGCCTTGGGGCTCTGAACGTGCGGAATACGCAAGGAAGCCGAGCGGTTGCGAGCCGAGTATGCAAGCTTCACGGGCGCTTCAAAACCCGGCACCAAACGCTTGTAGGAGTTGGTGGTGGGGTTCGTGATGGCGTTCAAAGCGCGAGCGTGCTTAATGACGCCGCCGATGTAGTAAAGCGCCAATTCGGACAAACCGGCGTAGCCGTTACCTGCAAAGAGGTTCTGGCCGTCCTTCCAGATTGACTGGTGAACGTGCATGCCAGAGCCGTTATCACCGAACATGGGCTTGGGCATGAAGGTGGCGGTCTTGCCGTAGGCGGCGGCCACATTCCACACCGTGTACTTCAGAATCTGCAACCAGTCGGCGCGCTGCACCAAGGTGGAGAAACGCGTGCCGATTTCGCACTGACCTGCTGCGCCCACTTCGTGGTGGTGCACTTCGCAAGGCACGCCCTGCTGTTCGAGCAAGGTCACCATTTCGGCGCGAATTTCGGTCAAGGTGTCGACCGGCGGCACCGGAAAGTAGCCCCCCTTAAACTGAGCACGGTGGCCGAGGTTGCCGCCTTCGTATTCGATCTTGGAAGACCAGGGGCCTTCTTCGGAGAAAATCTTGAAGAACGTGTTGTTGGGTTCGTTACCGTAGGTGACGCCGTCGAAAATGAAGAATTCGGGTTCAGGACCAAAGAAGGCCTGATCGCCAATACCGGTCGTCTTCAAATAGTTTTCGGCACGACGGGCGATGGAGCGCGGATCGCGGCTGTAGCCCTTACCCGTGTCGGGTTCGACCACGTCGCACGTCAGCACCAAAGTGTTCTGTTCGCGGAACGGGTCCATGTGAGCCGTTTCGGGATCGGGCATCAGGAGCATGTCGCTGGCTTCGATGCCTTTCCAACCTGCCATCGAAGAACCGTCAAAAGCCTGACCTTCTTCAAAGGTGTCTTCGGTGAGTTGATGCGCGGGAACGGACAAGTGCTGTTCCTTGCCGCGGGTATCCGTCAAACGATAGTCGATGAACTTCACATCGTTGTCTTTGACCATCTGCAGTACGTCAGCAGGCGACGTCATGATTGCTTCTCCTTGGAAACGAAATTCAATTGGTGTGAGAGGCTTAGAAAATTGTTATCCCCTCGGTCTGTCCTTGCATGAGCAAAAACCGTGCCAATTTCTAAAACCGATGCCGACAGCCGATTTTTCTACCGACACCCTTTAGAGCGACGAATATTTTACTTTGATGCGCACTCTTTTGGTGCATCACGCACCATTTTCGAGAACATTTGTTGCGCTGCCACAATTCGGGGCATGTGCTTCACTCGAGTTAGTCACTTTTAAATCACAAAACCGGAATTTCGTCAAGCTTTTCGTGCGACTTGTCGCAAAAGCGTCTCATCTTCACAGTTTGCGACAAATCTTTTTGGTGCATCCTTCCCTTTTGGCGCACGAACCCATACAATGCGTCTACCTTTTGTGGGGGTGTTCCGGTTTCGACGGGGTGTAGGACGTCGCACGGTGCATGCCGAGGTCTAGTCACCTCGTAAAACCGCTAGAAACAAATAAACGCCAACAACGAGCGTTTCGCTCTCGCCGCTTAAGCCGCGAGCGATGCACTGAGTGGTCTCTGGCTCAGGTCGGGTAAAACCGACAGCATCGTCATTCACAGAGTCTAGGAGCAGACGGAGTCGTGACGGCTTCTCCGAAATTCAAGCGACTGGTCGTTTGCCGGCCCGTTCAATGGCAGGGCAAATGATGAGAACTTAAATGATTGAACTAAGCTTGTAGATCCGGCGGAAAAATCGCTTCGGACGCGGGTTCAATTCCCGCCACCTCCACCACCACATTTCGTAAGAGCGGCTTAAAAAGCCGCTCTTTTGTTTTTGTATAACGACTTCGGATTATCTTTCCCCCACTGCGCCAAATTAGCGTTGGCTCTAACTCGACTCTCTTGCACCTTTCCTGCACTTCTTTAAAACGCCAAACGGACGCACCGCTTTGCTCGCATTGGTGCTCCGGTCCCGAGCCCCAGATCGTATGTGTCTGGGGTTACGTGTTTTCTGGGAAATTGGAGTAGTATGGGTTTCTTGAACATATAGGAGTCCAACCCCATGAGACTACCGATAACCATTCGACAACAAGCCTGCGAAAGGCTTTTACATTGCCACCCCAAGTTTATTGCCACCGGTAATATTACAGCTGGTAATAAAAAGGTTCCCGATGAAGCTTTACGACAAAAACAAAGAACTGGCGCTTTTTGAGCGGGAAATCCGAGGCGTTGAGCAAGAGCAAAAGTCTCGTTTCACTGTTGTCTCCGGCCGCAGGCGCGTCGGCAAAACGAAGCTAGTGCTCGAAGCATTCGCAAAAGACACAGCGCCGAGCGTCTATCTGTTTTGCTCTCCCTACGCCGTTGAGCGCGAACTCGCCCGCCAATGGATGAACGAGGTTTGTCAAAAGCTCGAACTTCCCGAGCGCTACAAGGCCGAGACTGTGGGAGACGTGATCGAGGTTATTTTCGAAGAAGCCAAGCGACGCCGCATCAATCTATTCATCGATGAAGTCCAGGACATGCTCACGGTGGCTCCGAGCTTTTTCGACAAGTTGCGTGGCCAGTGGGACAAACTGACGTTAACGGGCCCCTCGCATTTGCTCATGACTCTAAGCGGCTCCGTTGCAAGCGTCGTCAAGCAATTGTTTTCGGACTACAGCCAACCGCTCTACGGCCGCATAACGGCACGCATAGAGCTCAAGCCTTTTTTCTCCTGCCGTGCTCAAAGAAATTTTTGCCGACTATGCGAACAAACCCAATACCGAGGCGCTTTTGAGGTTATTCGCCCTCACAGGAGGCGTGGCGAAGTATGTTGAGACCTTGTTGACGAACAGGCACTTGACGCTCGATGCAATGCTCGAGGAAGTCACAAATCCCAACTCTTATTTTTGGAGCGAAGGGCAAATTTTATTGGCCAACGAATTCAAAACCGACTACGGCAACTACTTCTGCCTTTTGCAGAAAATCGCGCACGGCGTGACCAAGGGTTCGGAACTGCAAGACGGACTTTCGGTCAATATTTCCGGACATTTGCGCAAACTTGAAACTGACTACGGACTGATTGCTAAAAGCCAACCTCTGTTTGCCAAAGGCACACGCGGCGTGCGCTACAAAATGACCGATCGCTTTCTCATTTTTTGGTTCAGATTCATCCAGAGCAATCAACAGTTGATCGGCTCAAACAACACGACGGAGTTGCGCGCCAGAATTCGATCGCAGTGGGAAAACTTCAGCGGTCGAGCGTTGGAACAATACTTCCTCGAACAATTTCTCGACTCGGGAAAATACACGCACGTCGGTCAATGGTGGGATCGTAAAGGCGAAAACGAGATCGACCTCATCGTCGTAAACGCCAATGCAAAGACGATGGAAATATTCGAGATTAAGCGCAATGCCAAGAAAATTGACTTGAATCGTCTTGCTGCCAAAGCCGAAGTTTTCGTTCGCAATACGCCTGAAGTCAAAGACTTTGAATACTCGCTCAAAGGTCTGAGTCTCGAGGATCTTTAAAAAAACAACCCCAAAGAAGGTCCTTTCACTTCTTCGGGGTCGATTCTATGAGCTTCGCAAGCGACAAACCCTGCCGCCTGCGAAACCGTTAACACCGTCAGTCGGCTCGCGAAACGATCCAACCCTGCGCGTCTTCTTTAACCGTCAAGGTCTCTGTCTTCGTCGGTTCGCGCATATCGCGAATCAGACCTTCGCCCTTGGCTGGAAGACCGCGTTCGAGCACCTTGCTTTCGTTCTCGTCTTCACTCTTGGCAGCTTTATTGGCAGCAGCGTCCGAGCGCAGATGCAGGAAGAAGTATTCATGACTCGGCGAAATCGTATCGATGGCCGGGTAAACGAACGGGTCGATACGATCGTTATCGGCATATTCAAGCGCCAAACCGTCAAAGACCAAATGCGGGAGTTCGGGCATCAAATCGAATGCCGTCATGTCCTTCATGTGTTCAAGATCGATCTGGTTACCGATATTTTCGGCGTCCGCCACGGCGGCTTGCTTATGAATGGCCGAGAGCAGATACTCGCGTCCCTTCGTATTGCCATTGCCGGTGAAGGTGTACACCGTATCCTGACCGTACAACACGTCTGTGACATGGATGTCGCCCGAGCCGTTGTAGACCGTGATTGTGTAACCGCCTCGACCGCCGTCCATCGATACCGTGCCTTCATCCTCGGTTGCCAGACGATAGACATCAATGTAGCCTTGGGTGGCCGTAGTCGTACCGTCAACCTTAATGTCGCCCGTATTGGTAAAGATACCGACGTGGTCTTGAGCTTTGAGGTTGCCCGTAAAGGCCACCCCCGTCTGACGTCCGTCTTCGACTTCGTCGTCAAAGCCTGCGGTCACGATCTGAAGCGCCTTGCCCGCCTCAAAGCTCTTGCCGTGAATGGCAGAAGCGTAGATGAGAGCGTCGCCGGCAACTGACACATCATTGATGAATTCAAAGGCGTTATGTAAACCGTAGGCCTTCAATTCGCCGTCGACCTTACCACCGCGTGTTTGGTTAATCGTCACCTTCGTATCGCGACCGTTCGAACCGAGATAGACGTTACCTTCGGACTCGATCGTCATTTCTTCAAAGGCATTGCCCTGAGAACCAATCGCTTCGTCCTCAATGGCTGCGAGCGTCAAATCTCCGCCGCCAGCCGTTGCCGTGAGCGTCTTACCGCGAACGCCCGCATCACCATCAGCCGTTGTTTGCGTCAAAGCCTTCTTGGCGTAGAGCGTCACGTTCGCCTGATTTTCAGCGATCGTCTCGTCGCCCACCGTCACGGCACCCTTGAGATCCAAGTCACCTGCAAGCGCCTTGACATCAACGCTTTCGTTGCCGGTCACGAGGATGTCACCCTCAAGCGCCACGTCACCGTTGGCAACGAGCGAAGCATTCTTTTGAGCCACAATGTCGGTCTTGTCGTTGACCGTCAACCCGGCTTTCGTGAGGTTAAGCGAGACGCTGTCGGCAGCCTGAATGAACGAGCCTGCCGTCAAGCGATTACCGTCCAAGTTGGCAGCTTCAATCAAGACACTGCCCTTGGTTGCATTGATCGATTGCGAGGCGTTGCCGAGCGTCACTTCACCGCCCGCCTTCACAGTGAGGTTTTCGGCCGTAAAGGCTTCCTTCGTGGCGAAAACGTTTGTGAGATCGGCTTCGGTTCCGGCTGTGACTGACACGTTGCCTACTGTTGCACCGTCACCGGTGGCGTCGATTTGAGCGTTCGCCAAGTCCACAGCACCCTTCGCGGCTTTAAATGTCACATCACCCGACTCGCCCTTGACCTTGATGTCAATGTTTTTAGCCTTAACATCCTGACCGGCAGCGATATTGAGGTGTTTGGAAACCGTCACTTCCAGGTCGTTTGCCGCCATGGAGCCGCCGGCAGAAAGATCAATTTCTTCCATGTCAAGCCCCTTGGCACCGCTCAAGTCCATGTCACCCGACTTAGCCTCGATCGTCATGCCGCCTTCAGCAATCACAAAATCCACTCCCTTCAGATCAACAGAATCTTGTGCCGCGATCTTGAGGTCGCCCTTATTGATCGTGAAGTCCGCATTGGCAAGATTGGCGCTACCCTGGCTATCGACCAAGATATTGCCGCCGGTCTCGTCCGTGGTCGTAACCTTGAACTGGCCGCCTTCTGCAGTGATGCCGCCTTCGCCGGTTGCAGTGAGCTCAATGCTCTTCGTTGCCTCGACAACAGCCTTGGTTGCCGTGATATCGACACCTTGGAGCTTAGCCTCAGCTGCCGTGAGTTCGCTATCGGCAAATCCGAGACTGCCTGCGGCTACGATATCAGCCTTGTTCGTCACTGTCAGATCTGCCGCACCGAGTTTGATATTGCCGTCACTCGTGATTTGTGCGTCAGCTGCTTTAAGCTTCAACTTCGTAAAGTCGATGCCCTCTTTACCAGCCTTGACCGTTGCCTTGGCACCTGCCGAAATTTCGCCGCCTTTGAATGTCACCGACTTAGCCGCCGTAATGGCAACATTTTCCGCAGCCGTAATCTTGGCGCCGCTTGTTTCAGTGCCGACTGTCACACCGCCCGTTTCTGCATCGAGTCGAACATCCTTCGCACTCGTGATGCTGCCGGTCACCGTGATGTCTTTCTTGGCACTCAAATTGGCCTCACCATCTTCACCGTTGCTGACAATATCGCCTTCAACATTGATGCTTTCGTTTTGGGCAATAACCGTCACCTGATTGGCAAAACTTTCAACCTTACCGGCAACACTCACACCGTTGCCGGCTGTGAGAGAAGAGTGACCGATACTCGTCACGCTACCGTTGACATTGATGTCGGATGTTGCAGAGAGTTCGACCGCACCCTTACCGGTGACACTACCTTTGACCGTAATATCGCCGGTTGCCGTAAGCTTGGCATAACCCGCGGTGTCCGTACTGTCCACGCTGCCGTTAACATATATGTGACCGCCTTTGGCATCCAACGCAACGCTCTTACCGGAGACGCTACCCTGCCCCTGATCGCCGATTGTGATACCGCCGCCGTTGGCAAGAACCGTCACGGCTTCGGTTGCGGAGTTGACGTTGCCGTCAATCACTGCTCCGAGACCGGCCTTCAAGGCTGTTTGCAAATGACTTCTGACATTGCCATCGACACGAATACCTTTCTTTTCGGCCGTGATATCGACTGCGTCTTTGGAGCTTCCTACTGTACCGGTGACTGCGACGCCGTTACCGGCTGCAAGTCTCGTCTGACCGACACTCGTCACGTTCCCGTTGACGGTGATGTCGCCCGTTGCAGACAGCAAAGCGTGTCCGTCGTTACCTGTACTTTCAACTTTGCCTTCGACAAAGATATCGCCGACTTCCTGTGTGCGTTCTTTTGCTTGCCCCGCAACAAGTTCAACGGCTCCGGCACCCGACACGCTACCGTGAACGGAGATGCTACTTAGTGCCGCGAGTTTTGCGTGCGTCAAACTGTCAACATTACCGTTAACCGAAATGTGTCCGGATTGAGCGATCATATCAACGCTCTGTCCCGAGACGTTGCCCTTGGCACTTTCACTCTCGACACTTTCTCCGATTGTTATGTCGCTACCGGCCGTCAAGGCGACGTTGCCTTGGCTTGTGATGTCGCCCACCACGAGAATGGCTTCGTTGGTGTCAAGCGTTACTTGTCCGCTTTCACCCGTACTCTGGACATTACCCTTGACGGTGATGCCGCCGCCATTGGCATCGAGATCGACGCTCGTCCCCGAGACATTGCTACTTTCAGCATTTTCACCGATCGCAATCTTGCCAACTGAAGCAACGATCTTGACGGTATCATCTGTGCTCGTGATGTTGCCATCGACAACCGCATTACTGCCCGCTGTCAACGCAACCTTGCCCTTACTTGCGATGTCGCCCACCACAGAGATGGCTTTAGCTGCATCAAGCATGACTTGACCGCTGTCGGACGTGCTCTCGATATTTCCGTTGACAGCGATGTTACCGGCATTGGCGTCGAGATCGACTCTTGTGCCGATGACACTGCCTTTAGCATCTTCACCTTCGGCACTTTCACCGATCGTGATGTCGCCCGTCTCGACAAGAATCGTCACGGCATCGGTTTCACTCTTGATATTGCCGTTTACTGCCGCACCTGTTGCTGCCGTCAGATCGACTGCACTATGACTCGTCAGATTGCCGCCGACCGTAACATTGCCCTCCGTCGAGGTAAGTAACGTTTCACTGTTGCTGACAATATCGCCATGAACTGTCAGAGCGTTGACCGTTTTCACCGTCACGGAGTTGCCCTTGATACCGCCCAGCTGACCATTCACACCGACCGTCACGGCATCGTCACCGACGATATCCACTATGCCCGAAGCATTGATATCGTTGATGCCGAGATTGCCGCTACCCATAGCATGCAACCAAAGGTTTTGAACACCGGGCTCGAAATAAATCGTCGAAGTAGAGCCCACACGCAACGCGTTGGACTCACCCGATTGACTCGGAGCCTTACCGAAGTCGCCCGTCACCTTAAAGAGAAGCGATTGCCCCTGAATGTAGCCCAGACGCGCGAAGTCGTCTTTGTAACCGTCAACAGCCTGCCCGTCGTATGCGTAAAGGTTTTTGGCCTTAATGGATACATCGTTGGTACCTGCAATCGAGTAAATCGTCAGATCGCTCGAATCTCGATTATTTTCATCAACGGATTCGATAGCAATATTGTCTCTACTGGCAACGGCCGTCCAACTACCCGAATGAATACGGATGGCACCGCTGTTGGAACCGACAGACCCGGCACCACCGCGAAGCGTCACCGTACCTTTAGCAGCCGAAACGAAAGCTGTGCCGTCATTGCCCCCGAAAATACCGTTGCCGGACGTAACGCGCACGTCACCTGTCTTCGAAACGATTTCTCC
>JAUNOJ010000364.1 GCA_030531135.1 Sutterellaceae bacterium
GCCTGAAAGAGTTCAAGCGTTGCCTTATCGTCCGTCGGAATACGCGAAAGGTCAAAATGAGTTCCCGGATTTAGGCGATCGATGTATTCGACGGCTTTACCCAAAATCGTCAATGTCGTTAAACCTAAGAAGTCGAACTTCACCAGACCGACGTTTTCCACGTCCTTTTTGTCATATTGACTGACGGTGTTTTCCGGTCTACCGTCGGCGTTATAAAGCGGGCAAAAGTCAGTGAGTTTGCCCGGCGCAATCAAGACGCCCCCGGCATGCATACCGAGGTTGCGGGTTAAGCCTTCGAGTTCGGTCGCGTAGCTCATCAACTCGCGATATTCTTCGGACTCAGCCTTGGCTTTAAAGTCGGGCTCCATCTCGGCAGCTTTCGTCAAGTTGATGTCGGCACCCGGCTTTTGCGGAATGAGCTTGGCAAGGTCGTCCACCTTACCGTAGCCCATATTTAAGACGCGCCCGACATCACGCACCACGGCCTTGGCGCCCATGGCACCGAACGTGACGATCTGACTCACGGCTTCTTTACCGTAGGTGCGCTTCACATACTCGATCGTTCTGTCTCGGTTGTGCTGACAGAAGTCGATATCGAAGTCAGGCATCGAAACGCGTTCCGGATTCAAGAAACGTTCGAAAAGCAAACCGTAGTGCAAGGGATCCAAGTCGGTAATACCCAAGACGTAAGCCACCAAAGAACCGGCACCGGAACCGCGCCCCGGCCCCACGGCTACGCCGTTACGCTTGGACCAGTTGATGAAGTCTTGCACGATCAGAAAGTAGCCCGGAAACTTCATCTTGATGATGGTGTCAAGCTCATACTTCAAACGTTCTTTGTATTCGGGACGTCTGGCGTCTCGCTCTGCCACGTCCGGATACAAAAACTCCAGACGCTTTTCCAAACCCTCGTAAGAGAGTTGCACCATGTAGTCGTCCAAACTCATGCCGTCAGGCGTCGGGAACACCGGCAATTGCGGCTTTTGCAAAACGCCGTCCAGACTGCAACGCTCGGCAATCACGACCGTGTTTTCAATGGCTTGAGGAATGTCGGCAAACAGCGCTCGCATTTCCTCTTCGGTCTTGAGATACTGTTCCGAACTGAAGTCTTTGGGGCGACGCGTATCGGCCAACACATAGCCGCCGGAGATGCAGCAACGCACTTCATGCGCACGGAAATCTTCGGGCTTTAAGAATTGAATGGGATGCGTTGCCACCGGCGGCAAATTCATCTTGACGGCAAAGTTGGCCATTTTGGATGCAATGGCATCATCATTTTTGCGTCCGGCTCTTTGCAGATCGATATAGAGACGGTCGGGAAAAGCCTTCATCAACTGTCGGGTGATGGCTTCGGCTTCCTCGTATTTTTTGGCTACGATATGTTTTTCAATGATGCCCAAAGGGCCGCCCGACAAACAGATCAGGCCTTGGCAGTTTTCTTCCGTCAACCAGTCCAGACGCACTTCGCCGCGCCCGAGCCATTGGTTTTCCATCCAACCTTTGGACAACAATTCGCAGAGCTTTAAGTAGCCCTGATGGTTTTGGCAATAGACGGTTAAGCGATGGGGATGGTCTCGCTTATCGGCTTCCAGGTTCGTTACCCACAGATCGCACCCCACAATAGGTTTGATGCCGTCGGCAATGGCATGCGAATAAAAACGCAAGGCCCCGAAGATATTCATCGAGTCCGTAATGCCCAAAGCTACGCCACCTTGATGCGCCACTTCTTCCAAAATGGGATCAAGCCTCACAATCCCGTCTGTGATCGAGTATTCGGAGTGAAAACGAAGATGGACAAACCCTGCTGACATGTCGTGTGCGAAGTAAGAAATATTAACTAGAGCAGACTATAAAGGACAATGCCCGATCCTGCTACGGATCGGGCATTGAAAATCAGGAAAATTTCAACTT
>JAUNOJ010000043.1 GCA_030531135.1 Sutterellaceae bacterium
CTGAGAAATTTCGTTACAATTTTTTGTTAACTTGATTTTGCTCTGACGACGCGACAGTCTTGTCGGCATTTTTTGCGCCGACAAGGGCGCCACGCCGCCAAGTAACGCTTTTGTTTTTCCGCACACTGCTCGAAAGCCATGTCGTTTTTCACGTCAGCTAAAAAGATTGTCGGCAATCTGCCGATTCAGCCCTTCCGTCCGATTACGGTCGATGCGCTTAAAAACTACAACATGCACCTGTTGGGGCGCGATATCAGCGCAGGCCTCACCGTGGGTATGGTTGCTCTGCCTTTGGCCATGGCCTTCGGTATCGCCTCGGGCGTGCCGCCCGAAGCCGGCATCTACACGGCCATCATTGCGGGCTTTTTAATTTCGCTTTTGGGCGGTTGCCGCGTTCAAATCGGGGGGCCGGCCGGTGCTTTCATCGTCATCATCTACGGCATCATCGCCAATTACGGCATCGGCAATCTATTGCTTGCCACCGTCGGTTCGGGCGTGATCCTATTTTTGATGGGGCTATTTAAGCTCGGAAGTTTCATTCGATTTATTCCGGTTTCGATCGTCATCGGCTTTACCAACGGGATTGCCGTCTTGATTGCACTGAGCCAAGTCAAGGACTTTTTGGGCCTGTCGGTGGGCAAAATGCCGGCCGACTTCTTCAGCCAAATTCAAGCGTTGCTTTCTCACTTGGAAACGTTTAATCCGTATGCGTTCGGCGTGGCTATCGTGAGCTTTTTGGTGGTGAAATTCTGGCCCAAGGGCTACGCCATGGGCGGTTACGCCTGGAAGCGGTGGCTTGCGCATTTGCCGGGTACCGTAGTCGTACTCGTGGGCTCGACCGTGGTGGTTTCTTTATTTAACCTGCCGGTTGAAACCATCGGCTCCAAATTCGGCGGCATTCCGCAAACGTTGCCTACGCTGACAATGCCCGATTTTTCTTGGGACGGCTTTAGAAACCTGATCGGTCCGATGTTTACGATTGCCTTGTTGGGTGCCATCGAAAGCTTGTTATGCGCACGTGTAGCCGACGCCATGACCGACGATCGTCACGATCCCAATCAGGAATTGATGGGGCAAGGCGTTGCCAATTTCATCGTGCCGTTTTTCGGCGGCATTCCGGCCACCGGCACCATCGCACGTACCGTCACCAATATCAAGAGCGGGGCGGCGAGCCCCATTGCCGGTCTTGTTCACGCCTTGACGCTTTTGGCGGTGATTTTGGTGGCTGCCCCCTTGGCTTCGAACATTCCCCTGGCAGCGCTCGCGGCCATTTTGATGTTCGTAGCTTGGAACATGGGTAACTGGGCCGAATTCCGTCGCTTGCGTCAAATGACCATGAGCTACAAGTGCACGCTGGTGATCACGTTCCTTTTGACGGTGATCTTCGACCTGACGGTGGCCGTGGAAGTGGGCTTGGTGGTTTCCTGCATCTTCTTTATCTATCGCATGAACACGTTGACGCGCGTCGTGCCGCAGACCCTGCCCTTTAATATGCCGGCCGGCATCGAATGCTGGAAGTTGACGGGTGCATTGTTCTTCGGTTCGGTGAGCAAGCTTGAAACCGTCACTGACCCCAAGCGCATTACGGATAAAAACGCCTCCAAGGTGGTGATTTTGGACTGCACCGATTTGCTCAACATCGACAACTCGGCCATGGACATTCTCACGGTCTTTATCCGTGCCTTGAAACGTCGCAATCACGAACTGTTGATTGTCGGGGCCACGGGGCACCCCTTAAAACAGTTGGAACGCACCGGCATTACGAAAATGCTCGGCAAAAACATGTTGCCCGATATGGCCTTTGCCGAACATCGTGCCCGCGAATTGATCGTGGAAATCGAATCCAAGGAAACGAGCGGCAAACCGACAATCTGATCGGTTCCCGCCTGAGAAAAAGCGCAGAAGTCGGAAGTCTTCTGCGCTTTTTTGTTATTGGGCAACAGGCATCGTAAGCGTGACTGCCAACCCGGTTTTGGCCTGAGTATCCGTCCAATCGAGTTTGAGACCGACATTGTTGCGCTCGGCAATGGTCTTACAAATGGCAAGTCCCAGCCCCGTACCCGAAGCCTTCGTACCCAAAATACGGTAGAAGGGATCAAAGACGCGTTCTCTTTGCTCTTCGGCAATCCCGGGGCCCGTATCGGCAATGCGAAGAATCACGCGCCTGTCTTGCCGGCTGACGCTCATCGAAACGGTGCCGTTTTCAGGCGTGTAGTTCACGGCATTGTGCAGAAGATTTCAAACCAAAGTCGCCACATCATCCGACCTCAATTGCACATCGACGGTTTCAAAGCCGGCAGAGTCGAAACCTTCCACATCCAGTGCAATGTTTTTTTGCTGCGCAACCCAATAAAGATCTTCCAAAACACCGGTGACCGTCTGCAAACAATTGGCCTTGTGCTGGCCGACGACGGCTTCTTCTTGGGCTTGCGCGCGCTTTAGGGCCAACATCTGAGAAATCATGTTGGTGGCTCGCTCAAGCGCTCGTTTGAGTTCTTCGACTTTGTCTCGCACTTCGGGCGTCAAATCCATGTCCGAGAGTCTCTCGACCTGAAGATTCAACACCGTCATGGGCGTTCGCAATTCGTGCGCGGCGTCTGCCACAAACCTCGCTTCGCGGCGACGCAAATCCGAAACACGCGACAACAGCCGATTGACGGCCTGAACCATCGCTTGGACTTCACGCGGAATACCCGCCGTTTCCAAAGGCGTCAAATCGTCGCCCTTTCTGGCATTGACTTCGTCTTCAAACTTTTGCAAGGGTTTCAGAGCCCGCCACAGCGCAAACAGCAGCACCAAAAGCATGACGGGCGCCAGAATCAAAATCGGTGCAGCCGACGTCAGTGCGGAGGCCAAAATGGCATTGTTGCGCTCTTTCAAACGTTGACCTGCCGCCACATGCGTGCCGTCTTTCAACGTTCGCAAATAAATGCGATGCGGTTCGTTAAAAATATTGACCGTGTGCGCCCCGTCCGTATAGCTTTGGTTAAAAGTCACGCCCACGGCTCGGCCGCGTTTGTGCAAAAGTCGCACCAAAACGGTTTCTCCGGCATTGACCATAGCGGAGTGATGATCGTCGTCCAACTCGTAACTGTCTTCAAAGGTGTCGTCGTCCATCGTCAAGGCGGCCTGATCGGATGCTTCGATACTCGTGCCGAATTTCGACCCCGGTCCGTAAAACCCGCCCGTCGTCAGTTCTTTGATGCGGTCTTTGTACTTTTGCTGCACCACGTCGCGCGACAAAATCCCCACCACCTCTTTGAGGACGTCGTCTTGCACTTCGGTGGCACGCTCGTAGCCGATGGCAAAGCTGCCGATGGCCGTCACTACGCAAAAACCCGCCAATGTGGCCGAGCACCAAACCAGAGCTCGACGCACCAACGACGGGTTTTGAGACGGCGCTTCTCTGCGCTTTTTTCCAAGATTAAACATGTTTGGCCTTTTGCACCATCCAGCCCAATCCGCGCACATTGCCGATGGTTTGTGCCCCGAGTTTTTTGCGAAGCCCGTGAATGATGAATTCCAGTGCGTTACTTTCCGGCATCTCGTCGTTGCCGTAGAGACGGTCTTCCAGCGTGGCTCGACTCAAAATGGCGCCCGGGCGCGTGAGTAGCGCTTCCATCAAATCGTATTCGCGGCGAGATAGCGCAATTTCGTTTTCAACGCCCTCGCGCTTGACGACGATCGTTTTGGTTTCGCAATTGAGCGTCAACTCGCCGTTGGACAGGGTTTTTCCACCGGAGCTTTGCGATCCGCCGCCGCGACGACGCAAAACCGCTCGCATACGCGCCAAGAGTTCGGAAATATGAAAAGGTTTGAGGATATAGTCGTCGGCACCGGCATCCAAGCCTGCCAGACGATCGTCGAGCCCGTCGCGCGCGGTCAAAATAATGACGGGAGTCGTCGCATCCTTTTGGCGAAGCTCGGTTAAAACGCTCATGCCGTCTTTGCCGGGCAACCCCAAGTCCACAAGCACCATGTCGAAATGCCCTTGCGAGAGAAAGCCTGTGGCTTCCCAACCGCTTTGCGCCCAATCGACCGTTGCGCCCGCTTCGACAAGTGCCTCTTTGACAACCTGTGCGATCATGGGATCGTCTTCCACCAAAAGCACCGAATTTTCCGTCATATTGACCTCTCAAACCGCACATCGACAAAAACCCGCCCCGCTGTCGGGATGGGTTTTCGTCAACGCTAATACCGTTTTTTTATTCTTAACGAATAATAGTCAAACGATACACGTCAACTTCGTCGGGATCCATAAAATCTTTTTCGAATTCGCCTTCGATGCGAATCTTGGTCTTGGAATCCACGCGCTGACCGGCAAAAATTCTGTCGTCGATTTCAACGAGAACGGTGCCCGTGGTATCTTGGAAGGTGTACTTGTCGTGCTTGACCTGATTGACGAGGTACCCTTCCAAAACGACCATCTGATCGTCTCTGGCCGTGTCTTTCATCTGCTGAACGGTCCAGATGCTGTTCGGAGCATTGTTCACGAACTGAGCCTGAGCGATACCGGCACCGAAAACGGCGGTCATGGAGGCAAGAGCGGCAAACTTTTGAATGGCTTTCATCATTTTCTCCTAGAAAAAATTTCCAATTCACTTGCGGTCTTCTTTGCTTGTTGCTTTTGCGCTTTACTTTGAAAACCGCTTTTTGATGGTGTCAGTTTATGCCGCACTTCTTAGTCAATACATAGTGAAAAAAACGTCGATTTTGCCCCTCAATCGGCTTACAACCCCAGGGTTGACACGGGATTTCGGCAATCTAATAGTCAGCTAAGCAAGTCTGTGCTTATGTTTCAAATTGTTTCCGTCAGCCGATATCGGCCGAAGGTCGGATTTTTCGGGCGATGTTTTTCGGTGTTGCCCTTGGTAAACTTACGAAATTGTGCCAACTTTGTCTTTAGAGTGCTTTTCATTCATGCAACTCAAACCTTTTATGACCGCCGCGGCCGTTGCCGCAACACTTTTTTCGGCAACCGTTGTCACGGCGGCCCCCAATACCGATGCCGAGCGTATTTCGGCCAAGATCGTTTCCATGATGGGTGTTCAGCCCGACAGCGTGCGTCCGGCACCCGTGGCCGGTCTCTATGAAGTGGTGATCAATCGCTCGCGCGTGTTTTATGTTGATGCCAATGCCAAGTATCTGATTGCCGGGCGCATTTTCGATGCCGCCACCGAAACCGACTTGACGGCGCAACGCGTCGAGGAACTCTCCCGCATCGACTGGAAGGAATTGCCTTTAAACGACGCCATTAAAGTCGTCTACGGCAAGGGAGAACGCAAGGTTGCCGTCTTTACCGATGCCAAGTGCACCTACTGCCGCATTCTGGAAAAGAGCTTGCGCGACATCGGCAACGTCACCGTCTACAACTTCATGTACCCGATTCTCAACTCTCGCGAAATGGCGCGCGACATCGTTTGTGCAAAGGATCCGGCCAAGGCTTTTCAGGAACACATGCTCGAAGGACGCGATCCGGCCGTCAACCGTTGCGATACGGCCGTTTTGGATCGCAACCTCGAACTCGGCCAGAAATTCAGCCTTACGGGTACGCCTGCCATCATCTTTGCCGACGGTACGAAATTTACGGGCGCCATGCCCGTCGACGATCTGCGTCAGGCACTGGACTCCATTCGCTAACCAAGAATTTGAAACCAACTCTAGGAGTGACACTTCATGCAAAACCTCGACAAAATCATGAAGCCCAAAACCGTTGCCGTCATCGGCGCCTCCACCAAGGCACACACGATCGGCTCGGACATCATGAAGCGCTTGCAGGAATTTCGCTTTAACGGAAAAATCTATCCCGTCAATCCCAAAGGCGGCGTGATCGAGGGCTTGGATGCCTACACCTCCGTTTTGGAAATCCCCGAAGCCGTCGATTTGGCTATTGTTGTGGTGAACTCCAAGTTTGTGATTCAGACCATCGATCAGTGCCATGAAAAGGGCGTGGGCGGCCTCGTTGTGATTTCCGCCGGCTTTAAAGAAGCCGGTGCCGAAGGTGCGGCTTTGGAAGCCGAACTTTTGAAGAAGGTGCGCGAATACGGCATGCGTTGCGTAGGTCCCAACTGTCTGGGCGTTGTCAATACGCATCCCGACATCCGTTTGGACGGGTGCTTTGCCGAAACCCTGCCGGTGCGCGGCGACATCGGCTTTGTATCCCAATCGGGCGCTTTGGGCGGCGGTATCCTCAACATTCTCAAGGATCTCAACATCGGATTTGCGCAATTCATTTCCATCGGCAACCAAGCCGATGTGAACGCAGAAGACGCGATCGAATACTGGGAAAACGAAGACGACGTGCGCCAGATTCTTCTTTACATGGAATCTATCCAAAATCCGGCCAACTTCCGTCGTTTGGCCAGCCGCATCACCAAGCATAAGCCCATCTTGGCTTTGAAGGCCGGACGTTCCGCTGCAGGCGCTTCCGCCGCCAGTTCTCACACGGGCAGTCTCGCCGGGTCGGATAAAGCCGCCGAAGCGCTGTTGCGCCAGTCCGGCGTGATTCGCGAATATTCCCTCGAGCAGCTCTTTTCCACCGCCAAGGTCTTTAAGAACTGCCCCATGCCCAAGGGCGATCGCGTAGCCATCATCACCAACTCGGGCGGCCCCGGCATTATGGCCACCGATGCCATTTGCGAATACGGCATGCAGATGGCGCAGTTGACCGAAGAAACCAAGGAAAAATTACGCAGCTTCCTGCCTGCTGCCGCCAGCGTCAAGAACCCGGTCGACATGATCGCCTCGGCGCCCTTGGATCATTATCGGCAGACGTTGACGACCGTTTTGGCCGATCCCAACGTCGACATGGTCATCACGATTTATTTGCCCTTCTTGGGTTTGCGCGACATCGACGTCGCCCAAGAACTCATGCGCATTAAGGCCGAACACCCCGAAAAGCCGATCGTGGGCGTGTTTATGACCAAAAACGAATTCTTCACCGCCATCTCCGAAATGGACGTGACGATTCCCTTCTTCATGTTTGCCGAAGAAGCCGTCGACGGTTTGGCGCGCCTGAATATGCAGCGCAAGTGGATGGAGCGCCCTGTGGGACAAATTCCGGCATTGACCGTAGATAAGCCCAAGGCCGAAGCGATTTTTGCGGCAGCCGCAGCCGAGAATCGTGCCGAACTCACCACGCGTGAAAGCTTGGACGTGCTCGAAGCCTACGGCGTTCGCGTCTGCCGCGCCGGCTTTGCAACGAGCGAAGACGAAGCTGTAGCACTTGCCAATAAAATCGGTTATCCGGTCGTTATGAAGATGACCTCGAAAACCACCTCGCACAAAACCGACGTGGGCGGCGTTCGCGTCAACATGGATAGCGAAGAAACGCTTCGCGCCAACTATCGCGACCTGACTGCCAAGCTTTCCGAAAAGGGTCTTTTGGACGGCTTGGAAGGCGTCATTATTCAGGAAATGGTGAAGTCGTCTCGCGAACTCGTGTGCGGCGTTGCCACCGATCCGCAGTACGGTCCCATGCTGATGTTCGGCTTGGGCGGCGTGTTTGTGGAAGTGATGAAAGACGTCACCTTCAATCTCGCCCCCATTACCGATGTGGATGCACACGAAATGGTGCGCGCCGTCAAAGCCTTCAAGCTTTTGGAGGGCGCACGCGGCACGACGCCTGCAGACATTGCCAAGGTCGAAGAAATTCTCTTGCGCCTGTCGCAGTTGACGACCGACTTCCCCAACCTCGTCGAACTTGACATCAATCCCTTGATGATCTCCGACAAGACGGGCGAAGCTATTGCCGTAGACGGCCGCATCAAGATGAAGCTATAAGCCCGGATCGTCTATCGAAAAAAAAGCCGCGCGGGTCTTTTGTCCATGCGCGGCTTTTTTGTTGTGCGACTTTTCTTCAGCTACCTCTTTTTGTTCCCGCCGAGACTCACCAAAGACACGGCGCACAGCACCAAGGCAGCACCGAACATTTCGGGCACCGTCACGACCGTGCCCAAGAAGATCACCGACAACAGGTAGGCGCTTAACGGTTCGGAACTGCCGATCAAGCCGACAATGACGGGGGAAATCAAGTGAATGGCCATCATATAAAACCAAAAGGCCATAATGGTGCCCATAATGACGACGATGAAAAGCTCGAAGGCGTTTAACCATGTCGGCACGAATTCGATCGTCCAAGGCGGCGTCATAAAGGAAGCAATGATGCCTCCGCAGAGCATCGCCCAGCCCATCACGGCCGTCACGGGCGCACGCTTTAAAAGCGCTCGGGGCTGTACGGAATAAGCCGCCGAAATGATGGCCGAGCCGAAAGCCCAAGTCACGCCCTTGACGTCAAAACTCAAACTTTCGAAGTCGCCGTGCGTCACCAAGAGACTGACGCCGGCCAAAGCCAAAACGAAGCAGACGATTTCTCGCATGCTCGGCAACTGCTTTTGCGTGCAGGCCTGCCAAAACGCCACCCAAAAAGGCACCGTCGTCAGGATAATGGCCGAGGGCCCCGCGCCCTGATAGGAAATGGCCTGCATAAAGCAAAACTGACCGCCAAACACCAAAGAGCCGGCAATGATGACGTCGCGCACGTTGACAGCCGAGCGAATCAACGCAATCGAAGCGCCTGCCGAGACGATCAAAAAGACCAGCCCGGAAACGAGCAAACGCACCGTCACCAGATTCATGGGCGTAATGCCGCTGGTGCCCGCAAAAAGCGATTGGGCGGCCACAGCCATGGCGCCCCAACACACGCCCGCAGAGAGCGCCATCACGACGCCGAGAGAAAAATTGCGATCACGGGACATTTGGCTTGTCGATACAAAATCGTAGGATTAGGCAAAAAGATAAGACACACACCAAGCACGAATCTGTAAGCCGGATTATGTGACGGCACGCAAGGCGCCGTTGACGATCATTCATCTAGGACCGACGCTCGCGCGCGGCCTCAAGCCACCTACCCGCAGTCTTTTTCGAGCAGAAATCAAACGACTGCTTACTTGGTGTTGCTCCCCGTAGAGATTGCCCGTTTCACCCGAACTGAATCGGCTCGTCTCTGTTGCTCTAATCCTCGCCTTACGGCGGGCAGGCGTTACCTGCTACGGTGCTCTGCGGAGTCCGGACTTTCCTCACCGAGAGTTAAACTCGCCGCGATCGTCCGACTCGGCTTGATGTGTGAGGCACTGACTTTACGCGGAAAAACGCAGACTTGCAAACTTTTGACGACAAACATTGTTTTTGCTTAGAATTCCTCTCTCAAAAAACCGGTTTTGTCATTGTTTCGAACTGCTTTTTCAGCGTTTTTAGTGTTTGTGACAAATTGTTTGACCCCTATTTTCAGTGACGACAAAACATTTTCGTCATCTATCAACAGCTCGATCGATCATGCAGTTTTCTTTACGCAAAAGTGCCGTTGCTGCGGCCTGTAGCCTGAGTTTATTGTCTGCCGGCGCTTCGGCCGGCTTTTGGGACGAAGTCGGCCAAACCTTGCCCGGCGGCGTTGCCACGTCTTACGACGGATTTTTCTCCGCACAATTGAGCGGCGCACGCGAAATCATGGATAACGGCCGCGACGGCATCGCCTTCGGCATCTATACCGAACATCCCGCCTTTGACTACGACAACCGCGATGAAGAAAACATGTGGCCCTTCGGCGGCGGCGTTTTGCGCACCGTCATCGACGATCGCGGCAACGAACGCAGCCTTTTTGCTTTGGTTTTCAGCGACTCGCACTACTATCCCGAACCCACCTTCGGCTACAGCTGGGTGGCGCGCTACCCCCTGACCGAAAAGTATCACGTCGGTGCCGGTTATCTTTTGGGCTTTACCTTCCGCGAAGACTTCAACTGGTTGCCCTGCCCGATGCCGTTGCCTGTCGTAAAAGCGGGCACCGACGATGTGGGTTTGTACATGACCTTCATTCCGTTTACCAATGTCTTTTTCTTCTACGGTACGATCACGACCGACAGCAAGGAAAACCGTCTGTTCCCGACGTTGGAAGGCTCGCCCTTTGCCAACAAGACCGAAATTTACGGCGCTTGGATGCGTGAAAAAACGGACTCCGCCACCGAAAAGGGATTCATGGTAACGTCGGATACCGGCGTCATGCTCGGCATTCGTCATTTCGTGGCCAACAACTGGGCCGTGGATTTCAACTACACAGAAAGCGAACACGACATCAAGTATCAGGGCACCCGCACCGCTTACGATCACAAGACGTACTCGGCCGCTTTGCAGTACCACGTCAACTTGTCCGAATCCCTGCGCGCGCATGCTGGCTTGGGTATCGGCTACGGCAAGTGGGAAGCCAAGGAAGGCTCTCAGTCCGAAGACTCCGTCTTTCCGGTCGTGCAGTTGGGCGGCACGTGGGCTGTGACCGAACACACGCGCTTGCTCGGCGGCATTAACTTAAGCTTTCCGCGCTATCACAACATGGCGCCCGAAGGCGACGTGATGTTCAGACCGTCTCCGGCACACATGTATATCGGTGCCGGTATCGCCTTCTAAACGCGAAAACACATTCTCCTCGGGCTTGTCTTAAGCCCGAGGATATATTGGTGTGCTAGATTTCAAAATACGCCTTTTTTCAGGCCGCAAACGGGTGAAAAAGCCCTTTTGCGGCCGACAACATATTTCAGATTTGATTTTTTTGAAGGATACGACAAATGGGTATCAATGAAGCGCTGTTTGAACGC